>NZ_CP159992.1:5442500-5717500 GCF_040702995.1 Paenibacillus sp. AN1007 | reverse complement strand
ATGAGTAACGAAAAGATCAGTGAGAATCTGATCCGCCGAAAGCCTAAGGGTTCCTGAGGAAGGCTCGTCCGCTCAGGGTAAGTCGGGACCTAAGGCGAGGCCGAAAGGCGTAGTCGAAGGACAACAGGTCGAAATTCCTGTACCACCGTAAATCGTTACGAGCGATGGGGGGACGCAGTAGGGTAGTGACGCAGGCTGATGGATGCCTGTCCAAGCAGTAAGGCTGATGTGTAGGCAAATCCGCACATCGGAAGGCTGAGCTGTGATGGGGAGTGAAAATTACAGTAGCGAAGGTCATGATCTCACACTGCCAAGAAAAGCCTCTAGCCAGATGAAGGTGCCCGTACCGCAAACCGACACAGGTAGGCGAGAAGAGAATTCTAAGGCGCGCGGAAGAACTCTCGTTAAGGAACTCGGCAAAATGACCCCGTAACTTCGGGAGAAGGGGTGCCCCGGTAGTGTGAATAGCACGAGGGGGCCGCAGTGAAAAGGCCCAAGCGACTGTTTAGCAAAAACACAGGTCTGTGCGAAGCCGTAAGGCGAAGTATACGGGCTGACGCCTGCCCGGTGCTGGAAGGTTAAGGGGAGTGGTTAGGAGCAATCCGAAGCTGTGAACCGAAGCCCCAGTAAACGGCGGCCGTAACTATAACGGTCCTAAGGTAGCGAAATTCCTTGTCAGGTAAATTCTGACCCGCACGAATGGCGTAACGACTTGGGCGCTGTCTCAACGAGAGATCCGGTGAAATTTTAATACCTGTGAAGATGCAGGTTACCCGCGACAAGACGGAAAGACCCCATGGAGCTTTACTGCAGCTTGATATTGAATTTGGGTACGATCTGTACAGGATAGGTGGGAGCCTTTGAAGCATGAGCGCCAGCTTGTGTGGAGGCACCGTTGGGATACCACCCTGATCGTATCTAGGTTCTAACCTGGTGCCCTTAGCGGGTACGGGGACAGTGTCAGGTGGGCAGTTTGACTGGGGCGGTCGCCTCCTAAAGAGTAACGGAGGCGCCCAAAGGTTCCCTCAGAATGGTTGGAAATCATTCGAAGAGTGCAAAGGCATAAGGGAGCTTGACTGCGAGACCTACAAGTCGAGCAGGGACGAAAGTCGGGCTTAGTGATCCGGTGGTACCGCATGGAAGGGCCATCGCTCAACGGATAAAAGCTACCCTGGGGATAACAGGCTTATCTCCCCCAAGAGTCCACATCGACGGGGAGGTTTGGCACCTCGATGTCGGCTCATCGCATCCTGGGGCTGAAGTAGGTCCCAAGGGTTGGGCTGTTCGCCCATTAAAGCGGTACGCGAGCTGGGTTCAGAACGTCGTGAGACAGTTCGGTCCCTATCTGTCGTGGGCGTAGGAAATTTGAGAGGAGCTGTCCTTAGTACGAGAGGACCGGGATGGACGTACCGCTGGTGTACCAGTTGTTCCGCCAGGAGCACCGCTGGGTAGCTATGTACGGACGGGATAAGCGCTGAAAGCATCTAAGCGTGAAGCCCCCCTCAAGATGAGATTTCCCAGTATGTAAGACCCCTTGAAGACGACGAGGTAGATAGGCTGGGGGTGGAAGTGCAGCAATGCATGGAGCTGACCAGTACTAATCGGTCGAGGGCTTATCCAATAGCAAGTTTTGAGTCGCGTGAGTTTCGTTTCGAATCTAGTTTTCAGAGAACAACACTCTGAATGACATGAAAATCGGTACATCCCTTAAGGTGTGGTTGATTTTCAGTTCCGACTGAATGGAAGAAGCACAGCTTCGATCCAATCGCGTTTGGTGGCGATGGCGGAGGGGTTCCACACGTACCCATCCCGAACACGACCGTTAAGCCCTCTAGCGCCGATGGTACTTGGACCGCAGGGTCCTGGGAGAGTAGGACGCCGCCAAGCAAAGAACCACTGCCGATGATGTTCGGTGGTGGTTTTTATTTGTGTACTATAATTGATGAACATAAAAGAAGGCATTTTAGGAAAACTTAATTACAAACACATTGAAAGCATGCGTACCGATCAGATGAAAGGGCGCTTTTTTGTTATATACCCGGATTGTGTCCACACAACGCATACAGTTGTATACAAGAGGGAATACACCTGATTGTTTCAAGGAGTTTCCCTTGACATTTCAAATATCGCTTTGCTAAGATGGACAATAATATATTTTCAGAAAACGAATTTTCGGCATAAAATACAGCCTGGAATCTTCGGGTTTTGGTCCGTAAAGCTGAGCAAACATAAGGAGGAACACTTGCGTGTGGGAAGATAAATTTGGTAAAGAAGGCTTCACCTTTGATGATGTATTGCTAGTGCCGCGGAAATCCGAGACACTGCCAAAAGAAGTAGATGTATCTGTTCGTTTGAGCGATAATGTCAAATTGAACATTCCTTTGATCAGCGCAGGGATGGATACTGTTACTGAGGCGACACTGGCGATTGCCATTGCACGTGAAGGCGGTATTGGTATTATTCATAAAAATATGTCGGTTGAACAACAAGCCGAAGAAGTAGATCGAGTTAAGCGCTCGGAGAGTGGTGTTATTACGAATCCTTTCTCATTGACGGCTGAACATCTGGTATCTGATGCTGAAGAGGTTATGGCAAAATACCGGATCTCTGGTGTGCCCATTGTTGAAGGGGACCAAAAGCTCGTAGGAATCCTTACAAACCGTGACTTGCGTTTCATTCATGATTACAGCATTAAGATCAGTGAGGTTATGACTCGTGAGAACCTTGTTACAGCCCCTGTTGGCACAACACTGCAAGAGGCAGAGGGTATTTTGCAGAAGCATAAAATTGAGAAACTTCCATTGGTAGATGAGTCCAACACATTAAAAGGTCTTATTACCATTAAAGATATTGAAAAAGCAATTCAATTCCCTAAAGCTGCTAAGGATGCGCACGGTCGTCTTTTGGTTGGTGCTGCGATAGGTATCTCCAAAGATACATTTGAGCGTGCTGACGCTCTGGTACAAGCTGGGGTTGACTTAATCACTGTAGACTCTGCCCACGGACACCATATTAATATCATCGATGCGGTACGTCAGCTTCGCGAACGTTTCCCTGAGTTAACCATTGTTGCTGGTAACGTTGCTACTGGTGAAGCAACTCGTGATTTAATTGAAGCTGGAGCCTCGGTCGTGAAGGTCGGAATCGGTCCGGGTTCGATCTGTACAACTCGTGTTATTGCAGGAATTGGTGTTCCGCAAGTTACAGCGGTATATGACTGTGCTACCGTAGCACGTGAATACGGTGTGCCGATTATCGCTGACGGTGGTATCAAATACTCTGGTGAGATCACTAAGGCTATCGCTGCTGGTGCTCACGCAGTTATGCTGGGAAGTTTGTTCGCAGGTACGGAGGAAAGCCCAGGTGAATCAGAGATCTATCAAGGACGTCGCTTCAAAGTGTATCGTGGTATGGGTTCCATGAGTGCAATGAAACAAGGTAGTAAAGATCGTTACTTCCAAGACGACGACAAAAAACTGGTGCCTGAAGGTATCGAGGGCCGTGTAGCTTACAAAGGTCCGTTGTCTGATACCATTCATCAGTTGATCGGTGGTCTGCGTTCGGGTATGGGATACTGCGGAACGAGCAATTTGGATCAGTTGCGAAATGATACAAGCTTTATCCGTATTACAGGTGCTGGCCTTCGTGAGAGCCACCCGCATGATGTGCAGATTACCAAAGAAGCACCTAACTACTCGTTGTAATCCGAAGAGAGTTAATGATTTCCAGGACAAGCTCGGCGATTTTCGCCGAGCTTGTCTTTTTTTGCGGATACCCCTGTGATAGAATAGAACAAGCGGTTGCGGTCCAACGACGGATCTGGGCGTTGCGGCGATTTTTTGACGTGATCCCTAGAAGGTTTGTTGGATGAACGAAGAAAGCCAGATATGGCTGATCCCGCTGCAGTAAAAGCCGATGTTCAATTACATAAGCATGCGGCAAGATGCGAACGAACTGACAATCGAACTGAACGTTTAAGCAAACAATTTGCTTATTCTAATACAGTGCATATAGCAGAGACATATACACATCTAATATCACAATGACAGGGTTTAAGAAAACGCAGTATAAGCTGCACCGGGGCATCTCATCCAGAAGCTTCGGATCGAAGGGAGTATTCATCATTGAAAGCCAAACACATGAATAAGAAGAAACGTCATATCCTCAAAAAGAGCGCAGCCTCGGTTATGCTCCTTAACATGCTTTGCATGTCTGCAGTAATGCCCGTAATGGCGGCGGCGGACAACTCCAGTCAGGTTTTGACAGCAGCCGCAGCAGCAAAATCCACAGCAAAAGCGGTGAAAATTCCAGCGGCTGACTCGCTTGGGCTTGATGTAAGATCAGCAGTGCTGATGGAAGCCTCCACAGGTCAAATCTTGTTATCAGTTGATGCAGATAAGGCAATGCCTCCAGCAAGCATGACCAAGATGATGACAGAGTACATCGTTGCTGAGCAGGTTAAACAAGGGAAGTTTGGCTGGGATACTGTAGTTGAGGTTAGTAAGAACGCAGCTAAGAGTATCGGCTCACGTATTTTCCTCGCTGAAGGTGACAAACACACGGTGAAGGATCTGTATATCGCTATGGCTGTTGGATCAGCAAACGATGCTACGGTGGCATTGGCTGAGTATGTTGCGGGTTCGGAAGCAGAATTCGTGAAAATGATGAATGAAGAAGCGAAACGGATGGGCATGAAGGATACCCACTTCATTAACTCTACAGGTCTGGATCGTGCAGATATGCCAGCGGAGTTCCGTCCGGCAGAAGACAAGGAAACGGTGATGTCCGCTTTGGATGCTGCTATTCTGTGCAGATACATTGTCAAGGATCATCCGGACTACAAAGATTTTACGACGATTCAATCTTACAAGTTCCGTCCTAATGACAAGGCACCAATCATCAACTATAACTGGATGCTGGAAGCGAATAAAAATATAACCAACTTCAAAAGCTACGCATATGAAGGTCTGGATGGGATGAAAACAGGCCACACAAGCAATGCGGGCAATAACTTTACGGGTACAGCTGAGCGTAACGGCATGCGTTTGATCAGTGTAGTTATGGGTACAGACTCCGAATCTGCACGTTTTAGAGAGACCAAAAAGGTGTTGGACTACGGCTTTGATCATTTCGAAGTAAAACAGGCTGTTGCAGGCAAAACCAAAGTCACAGGCTGGGAAACGGTACCGTTGAAAAAAGGGAAAGAGACGACAGTTCCTGTCGTAACCGATAATGCAGTGAGCTTTGTTGTACCCAAAGGCACTCAAAACCTGGATGTAACATTCAAAGCAAGTGTAACCGAAGCAGACAAGCTGGTTGCCCCAATCAAGGCGGGTACTAAGGTAGGCACGGTAACGTACACTTACAAGGCAGAGGGAATGGAGCCCCAGGAAAAAACGGTAAATCTGATTACAGCTGAAGAGGCCGAAAAGGGTGGCTGGTTCCGTCTCTTCTTCCGTGCAATTAAAGATTTCTTCATTGATCTGTTCGACGGAATTAAAAACTTGTTTTAACCGAAAATGGTCATATTGAAACAAAAAGTGCCCCTTCTGCAGGGGCTTGGGCAGTTAATTGTTCATAAAATACAAACTAATACTGCATGAGTGGATTGTATATTTACAATTTTTCCGGTAAAATATCAAGTTAGAATTCTACGTATTAGAGCATAAAAGTATACCATTCTTTCATCTGAATAAAAGCAGTATTACGTTTGTTATTACGCTTGTTGAAAATGAGAGAAAACACATACACTACGGGGGGCTTGGAATATGGAAACGGGAACATCACGCGTTAAAAGAGGTATGGCTGAAATGCAAAAAGGCGGCGTAATCATGGACGTCATGAACGCTGAGCAGGCTAAAATTGCGGAAGCAGCAGGTGCAACAGCAGTAATGGCACTTGAGCGTGTTCCTTCCGATATTCGTGCAGCAGGTGGGGTCGCACGTATGGCTGATCCAACTATTGTTGAGGAAGTAATGAAGGTTGTAACAATTCCTGTTATGGCAAAAGCGCGTATTGGTCACTATGTAGAGGCTAAAGTGCTTGAGTCACTGGGTGTCGATTACCTGGATGAGAGTGAAGTACTGACTCCTGCGGATGAAGTATTCCATATTGATAAACATGAGTTCACTGTACCGTTTGTATGTGGAGCAAAAGACCTGGGTGAAGCTCTTCGCCGGATCGGTGAAGGTGCATCTATGATTCGTACAAAAGGCGAGCCGGGAACAGGCAACATTGTTGAAGCAGTACGCCATATGCGTTTCATCAACAGCCAGATTCGTAAAGTAACCAATATGTCGAAGGACGAGCTGTATGCAGAAGCAAAGAACCTTGGTGTTGCATACGAGCTTTTGCTTGATGTACATGAGAACGGAAAACTGCCAGTAGTTAACTTTGCAGCGGGCGGCGTAGCAACTCCGGCAGATGCAGCGCTTATGATGCACCTTGGGGCAGATGGCGTGTTCGTAGGTTCCGGTATTTTCAAGTCAGACAGCCCGGAGAAGTTTGCTCGTGCGATTGTGGAAGCAACAACTCACTACACAGATTATAAATTGATTGCCGAGGTCTCCAAAAATCTGGGAGCACCAATGAAAGGTATCGAAATTTCCAAACTTGCACCTTCCGAGCGTATGCAGGATCGCGGCTGGTAAGAGAAGGGGAATAATAGATGAAGATTGGCGTTCTGGCACTGCAGGGTGCTGTTACAGAGCATATAAAGAGCGTGGAGCGTGCTGGAGCTGAAGGTATAGCCATCAAGCAGGTTGAGCAGTTAGAGCATCTGGATGGTCTGATCCTGCCGGGTGGAGAGAGTACAACGATTGGCAAGCTGATGCGCAAGTATGGATTTTTGGAAGCCATTCGTGCATTTGCGGCTGAAGGGAAGCCCGTGTTCGGTACCTGTGCAGGTCTGATTGTTATGGCGAAGTGCATTCAGGGTCAGGAAGAAGCTCATCTGGAGCTTATGGATATGACCGTATCCCGTAATGCATTTGGAAGACAGAGAGAAAGTTTTGAGACAGACCTGCCTGTCAAAGGCATTGATGAAACCGTACGAGCTGTATTCATACGAGCTCCATTGATTGAGAGTGTTGGCGACCAGGTCGAGGTTCTGTCAACTTACAAAGATGAGATTGTTACAGCACGTCAGGGACATTTACTGGCTTGCTCTTACCATCCAGAGTTAACGGATGACTATCGTCTGCATGCTTACTTTGTAGATATGGCCAAAGCATATAAGCAATCGTAAGTAGTAAATAAAGTATGATGTACAACCTATGATCTCCCGGTCATCGGATCACTCCCCAGCTGTCTGTTCTAGGCTGCTGTGGCAGCTGCATCTGAACGGATGCCTCATGTTGCTTGTAACTGCTGCATAGCGGGAATTGCGGCAGAGGGCAGACCTGGGGACATAGGTTGTTTTTTCGGTTATCGGTATGGAGTAGGTTATAATAGGTGAATCGTTCATTTTAGTAAAAGTTTCGAGTTCGGGACTGACAAGAAGCCCGATATTCTATATTGCAGGTTTATTAGGAGGGGTACGAAGTGCTTGATGTTAAAATATTGCGGAATGAATATGCACGAGTAGAAGAAGCATTGAATAACCGCGGCAAATCGCTCGATCTGATTGCTGGATTTACCGAGTTGGATGCCAAGCGCCGGGAGCTGCTTCAGGAGAGTGAAAATCTGAAGAGCCGCCGCAACACGGTGTCCGCAGAGGTAGCCCGGTTGAAGAAGAATCGCGAGAACGCAGATGATCTTATTGTTGAAATGCGTGAGGTATCAGATCGCATCAAAGCGATGGATGAAGAAGTACGTGAGCTTGAGGTTAAAATTAATGATCTAACGATGGCGATTCCTAACATCCCTAATGAGAGTGTACCTGTAGGTACATCCGAAGAGGACAACGTTGAGATTCGTCGCTGGGAAGAACCCAAATCATTCTCCTTCACGCCAAAAGCACACTGGGAGATTGCACAGGAGCTGGATATCCTGGATTTCGAAGCGGCAGCCAAAGTAACCGGTTCCCGTTTTACCTTTTACAAAGGGCTTGGAGCGCGTCTGGAGCGTGCACTGATCAACTTCATGATGGACCTGCATAGTGATCAGCACGGATATGAAGAGATTTTGCCTCCATATATTGTGAATCGGGACAGCTTGTTTGGAACAGGACAGCTGCCGAAGTTTGAAGAGGATTTGTTCAAACTTAGAGATACCGAGTACTATCTGATTCCAACAGCAGAAGTTCCGGTAACGAACTATCACCGTGAAGAGATTTTGAATGTAGATGATCTGCCAAAACATTTTGTGGCTTACAGCTCATGTTTCCGTTCTGAAGCTGGCTCGGCTGGACGGGATACTCGCGGCTTGATTCGTCAGCATCAGTTCAACAAGGTAGAGCTGCTTAAATTGTCTACACCGGAGACATCATATGATGAGCTGGAGAAAATGACACAGAATGCAGAGCGCGTACTACAGCTGCTGGGACTGCCTTACCGCGTGTTGACGCTCTGTACAGCAGATATGGGCTTCACTTCTGCCAAAACGTACGATATCGAGGTATGGCTCCCAGAAAGCAGCACATATCGCGAGATTTCATCCTGCTCCAACTGTGAAGACTTCCAGGCACGTCGCGCCAATATTCGTTTCCGCAGAGAGCCTAAGGCAAAACCTGAATTCGTGCACACGCTGAACGGTTCAGGACTGGCTGTAGGACGTACGGTAGCAGCTATTCTGGAGAACTATCAGCAGGAAGATGGCACGGTAATTATTCCGGAAGCGCTGCGTCCTTACATGGGCGGGATTGAACTCATCGCTCGTCGGGGATAACAGCAGTGATCGTATAGTATGCTGAGATCATCATTTGAATCCGTCTGTCATTGTCAGGAGATAGGCGGAACAAATGATGTATTAAGGTGATGGTAGAAAGAGGAATCATCCCTCATAAAAAAATAAAGTAAAAAAGCTTGCATACGTTTATGAATCTATGGTATGATAATTTTCGTGGCAAGTTTATAAAATGAATATTTGGAGAGGTACCGAAGCGGTCATAACGGGGCGGTCTTGAAAACCGTTAGGGTGCAAGCCCACGTGGGTTCGAATCCCACCCTCTCCGCCATACTACACTTATAATAAGGATTCGAGCGACTTAGCTCGGGTCCTTTTTTGATTTCTTTTACAGCAAAAGAGTGAAGACTCGGCTGCATAAAAACGGCTTCATCTCCGCAGGTTATAGAAGTGGAGGTGGTTAAAATGAACCGCGAGTTAAACATCAATCAGAACGAACTTGTAGGCGCATGGCAGGATCGTTTACCCCAAGTCTTGAATGTGGGTGATCAGGCACAGGTCATGGCTGATGAGGCTGATGAACAGGCCCTTCGGATACACATTGCGACGGCAGGGCACGATATGTACTCCTTTGATTTTAAATGCCAATATGTGGACTCCCGTGAGGTGAGTGTTGAACTGGTAGACGTAGAACGGGACGGGCGGACGACAGATGAGCGTACAGAACCGATTCAGGAACTGGCGCATGACTACACCAGGCACATTCACGAATGTGCCCAGTCCCTGCAATCGATTACGAAACCTTGAATCAAGCTGAAGGAGTGGACTGGAATGACTAAAACTAAATCAGGTGTTGATAAAAACCTGCAAAATGTTATTGAAGATCTTGAACAGACTGGAGTTAACAGTCATCATGCGCAGCAAATACAGCAAGATTCCAATGATCGACGCCATCAGGATGCATTAAATCATGATAAAACAGAAGATAGAAACCCATCCCATTCCTAACCTAAGATGAGGAGGTGCATTTATGAGTAAACCGAAATCCATTCCTGTACCGGAAGCTCAGGATAATCGTCAGCATCGTCAATCTTCCAAGCATTCATCCATGCAGGAGCCACTGTCCGGTTCCAAAAAGGTGAAAAATCAAAACCATGTGGATCATTTGAATCCAGAAGGATAACCAGCCCATATTACTGCCTAATACAAGCAGCAAACCATACCGAACGAAATCTTTTTGAAAGTCCCTTGTTACCTAACAGGGGGCTTTTGCGTATTCATACATATGAAAGACTAGCAGTCAGATGATCCGGAGCTCTGACATAGGTCTTTCTAGCCATTTTAAAGAGAAAAAATCACAATTTTCCCAAATGAGGTTTCAGTATTTTCCGATATGGTATATCATTGGTATTGAATTATTTTTTTGGGGTTATCACGAGAGGAGAGAAACAAATGACTAAACGCATGGGGGCGCTTCTTCTTACGTTGTTGTTAACCGTATCTTTGGCTTTAACAGCATGTGGAAGCAAGCAGGAACCAAAAGAGGCATTGAAGACGGTCTGCAGCCAATGCTTCCAAATTAACGTCGTATGAACTGAATTCCAACTTTACTATTAATGAATTGAGCTATAAACCTGGTGATGCTTCTCAGACTGATCCAAGCATGACGCAGTTTATGAGCATGCTGAAGGATGCACAGCTGAATGTTACGGGTGTATATCAAAGTGAGCCAATGCAGACAGAGATGACCGTTGGTATCGAGCTTAAAGGCGATATGGGCATGACGTTCAATATTCCTATGGTGATGACCAAAGAGAAGTTGTATGTCAAAGTACCGAATATTCCATTCCTGCCGATTCCAGAGAATATCGTTAATAAATTTATTGAATTTGATCTGAAAAAGCTGGCAGAGCAGGAAGGTACCGAGTTCAATCCTGATGCAATGGATGCTGCCAAAACACAAAAGCTGAGCAACGAAATTATGGATGCTGTGCTGGGTGAGTACGATCAACAGAAGTTTTTCAAAAACCTGGATACCAAAGATGCAAAGCTGCCTGAAGGTGTAGATGCTAAGCAGGTAGTACAATTCTCAGTAAACAATGACAATGTGAAAGAAGCTGTTACTGTTCTGGTAACCAAAGCGCTGCCTAAAGTAATGGATATTGTCTCCAAAGAAGAATATCGGGATATGCTGCAGCTGAGCCAAGCAGACATCGATAAAGCTAAAGAAGATTTGAAAATCACTGAAGCAGATCAGGCTGAAATGGCTAAAGATCTGGATAAGTTGAAAAATGTACTGACAATTAACACGTTTAACATCGACTTTGCTTTGGACAAAAATGACTTCCCGGTATATCAAAAAATGGTCGCTGACATGCTGATCAAACCGGAAGATACAAAAGATGAAGTGAAATTGGCATTTACCGGTTCTAACACGTATACCAAAATTAATGAAAAGCCAGCATTCAAGATCAATATCCCAACTGGCGATGATGTAATTACAATGGAAGAGTTCGAGAAAATGATGAATTCTTCCTACGGTGGATATTAAGATCTGAAACCCAGTGAAACCGTCTGTTATTCAAGCGGAGGAGGAACTTCTCCCGTCTGGATACAGGCGGTTTTTTCTATTAAAAAACCGCACAGTCCTTTTTACAAGACAGTGCGGTTACGGGTATGTAGAAAACTAACAGCCAAAGCCTATACCAGCTAGCGCTGCAGTTCATTCTCCAAATCCTCCGCAAGCACAGCGTAGATTTGATGATCTTGATAGATGCCGTTAATTTTCAGGTATTTACGAGCGATACCCTCCGGCCGGAATCCATTTTTCTCAAGTACCCGACGAGAGCCTTTATTCGAAGGAAGAACAGCTGCCTGTACCCGATTCAACCTCAGGGCACGAAAGCCGTATGCCACAGCCAGTTTAACTGCGGCCGTCATACGCCCGCCTCCTTGATAGTCAGGATGGATAAAATAACCCATATCTGCGTAGTTGGCGACGCCGAGTACAACATTGTTCAGACTGACTTGCCCAATGAGCAGGTCATCTTTAATCGTGAAAATACCAAATTGATAACCTGTGCCTTCATCAGCGGCTCTAACTCGATCTTTGATTCGCTGAGTCTGTGCCTCGAAGGTATAAAAATCATCTTCCCGGACGGGTTCAACAGGCTGATATGGGATACGGGTAAGCTGAATGAGTTCAAGATAGGCTTGCGCATCCTGGACAGTAAGCAGACGAAGACTTATACCATGTGCAGTATCATATAGTGTTAGTGGCATTGCAGCAAACATCCTTTCTTCCATTGCTTTTTAATTACGTGTTGAGTGAATTACTTTTTTCGCAATCGTCTAAAAAATTGGGTGAGCATCGTAGAACACTCGGGTTGAAGAATATCCGGAATGACTTCGGTGCGATGGTTGAAACGCGGTTCCTGAAGCAGATTCATTAATGTGCCTGCACAGCCAGCCTTAGGGTCAGCCGTGCCAAAGATGACACGTGGGACCCTCGATTGCACTATGGCGCCAGCACACATCGGACAAGGTTCGAGCGTAACGTACAGAGAACAGTCCAGCAAACGCCAAGCTCCAATGACTCCGCTGGCTTCACGAATGGCCACCATTTCAGCGTGAGCAGTAGAATCCAGTGTGGTTTCCCGCAGGTTATACCCACGGCCGATAATTTCGTTGTTACGCACAATGACAGCGCCAATGGGCACCTCACCAAGTGCCTCTGCCTTCTGTGCTTCTGCAATAGCCTGCCTCATCCAATGTTCATGCAGAGCCTCCTCGTTCATTTCATTGAGATCTTCTGGCTGGGAAATATAATCATTCATGGGTGTGAAACTCCTTCCATTCGTGTTTGTTCAGCGAACAGATATTCGGGTTGTTAACATGTTGTGTATAGAACTGTGGATAAAAAGGCATTTGCACACATAGTTATAAACATAATATCCACAAGCCTGTGGATATGTGCACAAACAGAGTGATTAATTTTATAGCATATGTTGAAAATCAAAAATACAACAAAATTCGATTCATTTCAGCTTGGGCGGTAACTTTTGGACAAAGGGCGATAATCCTTTTCAAATAGTGATACAAGCGTTATGATGGGTATAGGTTTTGCCATATATCGCCAGAGGGTATAAGCCGAGAGGTGAACAAAAAATTTGTCTATTAAAACGAAATTATCCATGATTATGTCGTGCTCGGTGCTCGTTATTTTGGTATTAAATATCGCACTGAGTTATTATACTACAGAAGAGAATCTCAGGCAGGATAGCGAGAACAAGATGGTGCTTACGGCGAAGCAAATTGCTATCTCTGTCGAACAAAATCAATATAGTTCAGATTATGTCAAAAGGCAGATTGGAAGCAATCTATGGCTTGCTTCCATTATGGCGGCTGAGGAATTGGATCCAGACATCCGCAATATTACCAATGAAGAGCTTGTGCGTTTAAGTAAAAAAGTAGGTGTATCTCATATTTCACTCATGGAGCAGACCGATGATGATATCGTTGTCAGCCGTTCATCTGATCCAAGAGAGATTGGTCTGTCTACGAAATCAATGACATATTGGTATCAGGCATTCAAGCAGTTATTTGAGAAGCAGCAGGTGACAATTCCCCAAGGACAGAAACTGGATCACTTCTGGTCTGACGGATTTGAATATTCAACGTCCAGTCCTACAGATATTGATATCTGGGGGTATTATCATGATGGAAAGAGAAACTACATAATCAATCCCTTCTATAATAATACTGAAGTTGATGACTATGTGAAAATCTCGAGCCCGGATGAAATATTAACGAAAATCCGTGAAGTCAATCCTTCCATACTGGAGATTACAGGCATCAATCCGTTAACTTTTGGTAACCCGGATATGCGTGACGACGGAAGAGATATAAATTTTAGTAAGCTGAACAACAGACCGATCCGATTCGGTACGTATCAGTACGGTTCGGTGGATGAAGATCATCGTGCTGTAGTGCGTGCAGTCCGCACAGGGCAGAATGTGTCTTTTGTGAGCGAAACACATGATCAGAAAGTTTTGAAGAGCTTCATTCCGATTTTCACACCTAATGAGTCTTCTTACGTGATCAGTATTGTCATGGACTACAAACAAATATCCTCAATGGTATCCGAGCAGTTAGTCAGCCATGCTTCAATATCCCTAGTGCTGCTGGAGATAGTGATCTTCGGAAGTTACCTGCTCGCTGGTTACATTACACGGCCAATCCAGTCTATTTTGGGCAAAGTGAATGATGTGGCAGATGGGCATTTTGATTTCCGTTTGAAAATTAAACGCAAGGATGAACTGGGGCAGCTCGCTAACCGGATTAATGCAATGATCCGCAATCTGGGGCACTATACAAGCCGGCTGAAACAGATGTATGAAGAAAATCGGGCGGTTAAGGAGCATTTGGAGTCCATCATTAATCAAACTGCAGATGCGATTCATATAACAGATCTTGAAGGAAAAGTGCTGCGGGTTAACCGCGCATTTGAGCAGCTGTATGGGTTTCGCAGTCGAGAGGTGGAAGGGCGTTTACTGAAGATTATTCCGCCTGAGGCAGAAGAAGAAATGAAACGGCAGCATGCACAGCTCATTGAAGGGATGTCGATTACGTCCAATGAAACGATCTGGATGAAAAAAGATGGGACCCGGGTAGAAGTCAGTGTAAGCACGGCGCCTGTGCGGGACGAGGCTGGTGAGATTACAGCGCTGATCAGTGTATCCAGGGACATTACAAGCCGGAATCGGATGGAAGAGCTGTTAAGACGGTCAGAGAAGCTGACGACAGTAGGCCAGCTTGCTGCTGGCGTAGCTCATGAAATACGCAATCCGCTTACGACACTGCGTGGTTTCCTGCAGCTTCAGCAGCAGAGCAATAAGCTGAACCACCGTCATCTGGATCTGATGTTATCCGAGCTTGATCGGATTAACCTGATTGTCGGTGAGTTTTTGATTCTGGCAAAGCCTCAGGCGGTTCATTTCCAGGAGCGGGACATCCGGTTCATTCTTGGAGATGTCATCTCACTCCTGGATAGTCAGGCCCATCTGCACGGGGTGGAGTTTGTGCTGCAAGCCTCATCAGAGTCGGCTATGGTACACTGTGAAGAGAATCAGTTGAAGCAGGTGTTTATCAATGTGCTGAAGAATGGTATGGAAGCTATGCCAAACGGAGGAAGCATCCATATCAAACTGAAGGTTGATGAATCAGCCAAACGGGTTAGAATTGAAATTAGGGATGAAGGTATCGGTATTCCTGAAGAAATGATGTCGAAGCTTGGGGAGCCGTTCTTCACCAATAAAGAGTCCGGCACAGGACTGGGTCTCATGGTAAGTCAGCGAATTATTCAATCTCATAAGGGCATGATGGATATTAAGAGCGTGATGAACAGGGGAACGACGGTTATTATTGAACTGCCGGCTTCTGAACTGCAGAGACAGTTACAGGAGGCAGATCAACCAGCGCAGGAACAACAACCAGATGAAGAGAACTAGATGAGGTGAGATGACCTTTTGCGTATTAATAAATTTATTAGTGAGACAGGTTACTGCTCCCGTCGAGCGGCCGACAAGCTGATTGAAAGCGGTCAGGTAACCATTAATGGTATCAAGGCAGAGCTTGGCAGTCAGGCAGAAGATGGCGATGATGTACGGATTAATGGCAAGCCGATCAGCGAGAAGAAAAAACATGTGTATATTGCGCTGAACAAACCCGTTGGTATCACCAGTACAACTGAGCAGCATATTCAGGGAAACATCGTTGATTTTGTAGGTCACCATGAGCGAATCTTCCCGATTGGACGTCTGGATAAGGATTCGGAAGGTTTGATTTTGATGACGAATGATGGTGACATCGTTAATCGCATTTTGAGATCAGAAGGCCGCCATGAAAAGGAATATATCGTTACGGTAGATCGGACGATTACACCGAGCTTCCTCAGAGGGATGAGTACGGGTGTCAAGATTCTGGGCGAAATGACACTGCCCTGCACAGTTACCAGAATGACAGATCGTGTCTTTCGAATTATTTTGACTGAGGGAAAAAATCGTCAAATTCGTCGGATGTGCAGTGCATTTGGATACGAAGTTCGCAAGTTAAAGCGGGTTCGTATTATGAACATTCACCTTGGAGAACAGGCGACAGGATCCTGGAGAGAACTAACAGCCGCAGAAAAGGCAGAGCTCGGCAGCTTGCTGGATTATACACTTGAATAAAGAATCCAGAGTAATTGAAGTGGCCCTCTAGTAAAACGAGTTAAATTGAGATGATCTTTTCCATGTAAGTTTGATGAATCGAGCACTGTCTCCATAAGGAAGACAGTGCTTTTTGTTGTGGGTACGTGACGTATCGTGTTCTTAAAAAAAGTGAAAAAGACCGTTCTCCTTAACTTCAAAGAGAACGGTCTTGACGTACATGCTGCTGAGGGCTGCTAGGTGCCGCTGCCAACAGACTTTACATTGGTATTGTTACTTTGATACTTCCGGATAATGGATACTTCTACACGTCGATTCTGTGCTCTTCCAGAGCCGGTATTATTACTGGCGACAGGGTGGTACTCTCCATATCCACTTGGTGTGAATTTCGAAGGGTCCAGTTGGGTGTTCAGCAGCAGAATCTTCAGGAAATTCAGTGCTCGATCTGCACTCAAATCCCAGTTATCCTTATATTGGTTATTGGAAATGGGCACATTATCTGTATGACCTGATACCACAACTTCGTATTCAGGAAACTCCTGCAGCATGCTGGAGATCGCTTTAGCGAGTGAACGCGACTCAGGCTTCACATCTGCTCGTCCGGAGGAGAACAGGGCTTTATCACTAATAGTGATTTTGAGTTCAGACTGATTGAGCTTCGTATTCAGTTGGTCTGAAAGTCCATTTTGAGCAATATACTTGTCGAGCTGTTTCTTCAGTTTCTCCAGATTCTCCTGTTCCTTCTGAGCCATCTGGGCATCTGTAATCTGTGCTGGTGTTTTCTTCGTAATTTCCTTCGGAATTTCCTTGTTCTTGCCAAGATCAGTGCTGGAGTCCGTCGGGTTCATTGATGTATGATCCAGAATACCGGTACCTCCGTTAAGTGCGCTGCTTAGTGCTGAAGCCATCTGCTCAAATTTGGCTGCATCGAGTGAGCTCATGGAGAACAGGGTGATAAACAAAGCGAGCAGCAAGGTCATTAAATCAGAATACGGAAGCAGCCAGCTTTCGTCTATATGTTCTTCATGCGGTTCATGTTTTTTACCCTTTTTCACCTGATGATCCCTCCTTCTCTTCCAGTTGTTTGCGTTCGGAAGGTGTCAGGAATACAGATAACTTTTGGTTGATGGCAATGGTGGATACACCTGATTGGATCGACAACAATCCTTCAACCATCATCAGCTTGATCTCCATCTCTTTCTTGGACATCCGCTTCAGCTTGTTAGACATCGGGTGCCATAACACGTAACCACTAAAGATACCGAGAAGTGTAGCGATAAATGCAGCCGCAATGGCATGAGAGAGCTTCTCCATGTCACTGAGGTCGGCTAGTGCCGCGATGAGACCAACTACGGCCCCGAGAACTCCGAGTGTTGGTGCATACATCCCCGCCTGAGCGAAGATCAACGCGCCGCCTCGATGTCGTTCTTCGGTTGCATGAATATCTTCCATCAGTACATCACTGACGAACTCTTGGTCATTACCGTCAATAATCATACGCATGCCACCACGAAGAAATTGATCATCGATCTCTTCTACTTTGGATTCCAGTGCGAGCAAACCTTCACGACGGGTAGTGGAAGCCCAGTCCATAAATGTGCCAATCAGAGAAACGCGGTCAATCAGCTGCTGCTTTTTGAAAAGGATACCGAATAGTTTCGGAATCTTTTTAACTTCAGACATCGGAAACGCCATAAAAATCGTCCCTGCTGTACCAACAAAGATAATAACGTATGCTGCCGGGTTATTAACCAGGTTGATTAGGGGCGCACCCTTCAGGAACATACCGAGTACAAGGGAGACCAATCCCAAAACTAGTCCAATAATCGTTGAAATTTCCATCATACACCTCATCCATGAGATAAAATTGAATCCTTTCAAGCGGCTGAATTCGGGCTTCCGGACGAACGCTTCGCCGCAATCCGCTGCATGTTCGGCAGCCCTCAAGGGCACCGGAACGACTGAAACGGTCATGTATAGTATTTATCGACCAGAGGGCCTTTTTTTTTAAGGGTTATTTTCAGGTATAATAAGATCAAATCCGCCCTTTATGGGGTGAGTAGGAGTGAAAAGTCAATGGGCGTAAAGCATGGACGTGATTATGAAGGAATATTGACAGATTTAACAGCGGCGATCGGACGTATCCCGGATCGCTATGTTTTCTTCGAAATGGATGAGGAAGAGTGGAGCAGATTGGGAGAACCGGAACAGCTTGAGGTAGACGAGGCGCTTGCAGAAGACTTGTTCTATGCGCTTGGGGAGGAATCCGTAATTCCGGTTGGCAGTGGGGTTGTTATCCATGATAAGGAACAGCACCGAATTCATATTTTAATTGGAGAAGAAGAGTTGACGTTTGTACCCTTAATTTAAAAAATATGAATCGTTGACAATACCTTATGCTTCAATGCTTTGGCTGTCTATTCTATGGATTTTGGCGCTTTGACGTGGTAAGATGATACTCATGAAAAAAGGCTTCCGCAGGGCGGTGGCCTGCCTTTAAGGCTGTGTGGGCAGCATGCAAAGGTGTCGATGGTCATGTGGATGAAGATCCGCGATGTCTCATCATATGGGGAGGAAGATAACGCATGGTTTTTACGCAAGAGGAAGTCGAAGCTCATCTGGGAAGGCTTGAGGGCTGGGAACTGGAAGAGGGACGGTGGATTGTCCGCAAATTTGTGTTTTCTAACTATATGAAAGGGATTGCCTTTGTAGACGAAGTCGCAGCGATTTCGGAGGCATTCAATCATCACCCTTTTATTACTATTGATTATACAACGGTTACGCTGCGTCTTACATCTTGGGATGAGGGCGGCATTACGTCAGTAGACATTAAAGAAGCAGAGCAGTACAACGAAGCCTTTGAAAAAATGAGAACAGAATAATCTCAGGATATACTGGTAACGAACAGCAAAAGAGGCTCTTGCCTCCCGGCCGGGAGAACGAGAGCCTCTTTGATGTCTTCGTGTCTTAACGGCAATGCTTACTTTTTCTCTGCCAACCACATAGCGATGTGAGCAATTTCCTCATCCTGCAGTCTGCCTTTGAAAGAAGGCATGCCGCCTTTACCTTTGACAATGGTAGAGTAGATTTTCTCCACATCATCCTTGCTACCGATGTTGGCAAGTGCAGGACCTACCCCACCTTGAAGCTGATCACCGTGACAAGAGATGCAGTTCGCTTTCACCAGCGTCTCAGCCTGTCCGGCATCCATAGCTACTTCAGGCATGGACGGTTTGGCTTCTTGAGCCGCTTCCTCTTTACCTGGAAGCGTAAACATTAAAACAATAGCTAAAGCACATGCTGCAAAAAATACCCCGCTCATGATCCATTTGTGCATCCCTTGTGTCCCCTCCAGAATGAAAGATCATCTAACCCAAACTATCCCTATCATTATAACGGAAGCTGTCGTTACATCATAGCATTTTGTGGTAATTTTTTGAACTAATCACAAAAGAGAGACAAAATGAGACCATTTTATCTGCAATTTACTCTCTCGGACCCTCGTAGACCATGCAGTGGAAGGGCATCAGGCCGGTCGGGGTTTGACGTTCATATGTATCCTGGATGACAAATCCGCATTTCAGATATACCTGAATGGCGCGATTGTTCCAGGTAAGTACTTCAAGATCGATCTCGTTAGAAGGATTACGGCGAATGGCTTCTTGAACGATAGCTGTAACAAAGGCTTTTCCCTGTCCTTGACCGCACTTCTCCGGACGCATTCCGAGGCCAATCCGTGTCACACCCTGAAGCGGAAAATATTGAGCAAACCCATAGACCTGATCCTGTTGATCCAGGATAATCGCATACTGCTCATGACGCAGCCGTGCATCTCCAAATTCGACTTCCAGTGCTTTCATCTGATCCCAAGGCAGCCAGCTGTAAATATTGTATGGCGGATCATACTGCCAGCTGCATATAAGTGCTGCGTGTTCTTCCTGCATCGGTACAACACGAAACGTCAAAGGGGCTTCATTCTTCATATAACAGTGTGTGCTCCTCTCTTCCGTTACCCGTTCTTTGTTCACTCTACAAAAGAGCTGTTCATTTGGCAAGTTTTCAATTTTCAGAAAAAAAATGAAACAAAAGTCCGGCTCATTCCGTTTATATTATAACGGGATGGGTAAAAACATCATAAGGGCACGGACAAACGAAGTAAAATGAACCCTGATGGTTCGCATACATGTAATGATGGATGTGAGCAGCAGCTGCAGGGGGATAGAAGTACAAAAAAACCGCCGGATACATTCCTGCGGAGAATGTACCGGGCGGTTCTGTTTATGCTTCTACTTCGTTACAGTATAGTTAATGGTTCCAACATCATGTTGATTACAGCTTGTCCCTACTCAAGGGCCAGTGACTCATAAGTGTCCGTGCTCATAATCCGTTTAGCGCCAATGTAGCGGTTAGCCCAGTAGTTCTCGCTAAGAGAGCTGATGGTTACACCTTTGGAAGAAGAAGAGTGCGCAAACTTGCCATCTCCTACGAAAATACCTACATGAGATACGCCCTTACCTGTTGTGTTGAAGAATACCAGATCGCCAGGTCTCATCTCCATGCGGGATACGGAATCACCCATGTCATATTGAGAGCTGGATTGGCGAGCCAAATCAATACCTAGTTTGTCGAATACATACCGTGTGAAACCGGAGCAGTCAAAACCGTCAAGCGTTGTGCCTCCGCTTTTGTATGTAGTTCCCATTGCTGAATCGATGACTTTATCCATCTTAGAATCTGCAAATGCGCTGCCTGCACCAAGTGATAATGCAAATGTGAGGCTAAGTACTGCTGCGGTCAATTTCTTCTTAAACAAGTGATATACCCCTTCCAATGCCTGCGAGGTTAGCTTAAGGATTCGGTTGAAGGTCCCCTATGATCCCTCTGTATCAAGATCAATTCACCCATAACTGGTTCCCCCGCTTCCCAGGTGCAAGGAATTTGGCTCTGCTAGTTGTGCACCTGTAAAAAAACGAAAAGAAAATTTAATTTTAAAGTTTAGATTTAAAGTTGTTACAAATAAGGATTTAAAGATTACAAAGTTGTTACTAAAAACTCACTGCGATTATTGTACCAGAGGAGTGGTGCTTTGGCAACGTTTAGCAGTAAAATTAGCAAAAAAAACCTCGACCTTTGACGGGGGAAGGTCGAGGTTTGCGTATTTACACATCACAATGGATGAATTGTTTAACATGAGATGGTAACAATTTTTAAATGATCTAGTCAGTATTAGGGGACGATGTGGACTGCCATAAGCGGAAATGGGCACATACTTTCCACATGCTGAGCAGGCTTCTGGCAAGCGGATATGTCTGCTGTAGAATCAGTCCGGTAAGTCCGGTCAAGAACCATGAGGCAGATGTGAATACACCAAAGATGAATAAGTGCACCATTCCGAGTATCAGGATGATGCCAATGACTGTGAAGATGCGGGTTAAAGCAATCCAGAGCCCTTTGAGCATTCCGTGAAGACTTCCTTCTTCTCCCGGAGCAGAGATACCGAACTGCATATAGAGCATCATATGGTGCACAATCCATCCGTAGATGATCCATCCTGCAGCATATGGGATGCCGGGCAGCAGTAGATGAATAGAATGGAAACTGTCCATGAAGATTGAATACAGTTTAGGTATGAGCCAGTAAGCGGGAAGCAGCATAAGTATTGTGCGAATGAGGTGCAGCAGCAACATCGATTTCCACAATTTCTGGATGCCGCGAATGAACGGAATACGTTCTTCTGCGGCATTGAAATGCTGCAGGGAATAGAGCAGGCCTGCCTGAATAAGAGGGCTGACCAGCAGGCGAAGCAGCAGCATCCCTCCCAGAATCCAGAGATAGCGCTGGACCTCAGGGCCGGACAGACGCAGCTGGCTCTCCATTTTGAACAAAAGCGTGCTCAGCTCTCCAGCATCCTCGGTCGGATAACGAAGCAGGAGAGGAACAACTGCCGACTGAACCAACCGGTAGATAAAATAGCCCCATACAAGCTGATAGAGAAATAAAATTGCAGCAATGAACATATGCTGACGGACGAGAAACCAGCCTTCGCGAATTTTTGCTTTCACCGTCTCCACCTCACCATGACAGACCTCCGAATACAGCTTCAATTAGTTTCGCAGCACTCATATTCCAGCGGGACTGGACTTGCTCGTCCAGTTTAGTTCTCAGGAAATTGTTCATATGGCGGTTCTCCAGCACGATGTCATATAAGGGATCGGTCATCGCCCAGGAGACGGGAGAGGTATACGTGAGTTTATAGGTAATGCGATCCTCCTTGCCGTCCCATTGCTTGGTTACGGTATGTCCATCCTCAAAAGCGATCCGAACAGGAACCTTCGGAAAGTCACTTCCTTTTTTGACAACTGTAATTGAGGATTCGTACAAGGTTTCCCCATCCTTTTCCGCAGGAATAACCTTGATCCTCTCCACGGCAAAGTCAGCCATGCCGTCGTTGTAAACGTATTGGTCAAAGTAATCAGCCCAAGAGGCCCGGGTAACTTGTTCGACTACCTTTTGAAAATCGGCCGTTGCCGGATGTTTGAAGCGATATTTCTTAACATAGGTTGAAAGGATGCGTTCCATTTGTTTGGCTCCGACCTGCTGCTCGATGCCAAGCAGTACGAGCTTCCCCCGGGTATATACGTTGGATGCATACTGCTGCTGTGAGTCAAACTTCCAGGAGGGCTGTGTTAATGGAGCGGGAGATGTGATCAGCCCGGATTGTACAGGCAGGTTCGGGATTAGCCCGTATTCCTGTTCCATCAGTTTGTCTTCTGCGTATGAGGTGAATCCCTCATCCAGCCAGGCCTCCTCAAATTCATTGCTCGCAACCATGCCGTAGAAGTATTGATGCCCGATTTCATGCACCACCGTTCGCTCCAGATCGTAACCTGGGGTTGTATCATCGGCTCCGAAGGCCGTAATTAAGGTTGGATACTCCATTCCCCCAGCGCCATTTGCCGCTTTAGGCGGGACTACAATAGATAAGGTGGCATATGGATAAGGTCCGAACCACTTGCTGTAATTGGATAATGCGGCTTTGGCGGCAAAGAGATAACGTTCCTTCAGATCCTGGTGTGCCGGGTCGAGATAAAGCTTGATGCGCACACCCGGCACGTTAGGAGCTGAGAAGGGCTCCTCTGCATATACAAAATCAGGTGAGGCTGCCCAAGCGAAATCATGTACATCATCGGCATAGAACTGGTACACCTTCTCCCCATTTTTCAGAACAGCCTGTTGGGTTGGGAATCCGGTTGCGGCTACTTTGTATGTTTCGGGTACCCGAATACGAACACTATAGATGCCAAAGTCGGAATAGAACTCGGAATTGCCATGATACTGATGCAGGTTCCAGCCTTCTGCTGTACGGCCTCTTCTTCCTGCAGGTTCGTAGGCGCTGAGTTTAGGGAACCACTGACCTGCCATAACAAAATCATTGGTTTTGCCCATCCGGGCGAAAATTTTCGGCAGCTCCACTTCGAACATTGTGCGGATTGTAATGCTTTCCCCGCCTTTTACGGGTTTCGGCAGCCGCACTTTAATCAGTGTTTTATCTTTGATGTTCCCGTCATCCGGCTGTACATACTGCATCCGGTGCAGCAGAGAAAGCCCGTCCTCTGTCTGCATATCAACAAACTTCATGGAGCCATAGCCATCTACCGGCATGACATCGCCCCGAAGCTTACCGCCGGATTCCTTCATAAATGTGCTATCTGCAGAGGAGAATGCATTAGGGTACATATGAAAATAAAGCTCGTTCACTGTTTTCTTCCCCGGATGGATCCAGGTGATCGCCTGTGTGCCCTGCAGTGTGTTCCCCTCGGTCAGCTTTACATCCATGTGGTATTCCACTACCCGATTGCTGTACACCTCGGCTGTAGGAGACTGCACGCTCTCCGGGGGGGCAGGGGTTGGAGCTTTAAGGTGGGGCTTGCCCGATTCCGGAGCGAGTATGGGCAGTTCAGATGAAGTGGAACGATTGTAACCGAGCATGATCCATATCCCTCCGGCAAGCAAACACAGGGCCAGGGATGCGGTGAGCCAGCTCTTGGCGCGTCGTGGAATCATCGATAAATACCTCCCGTTGACAAGCATCTACAGCATGTATATGTTTGCAATGGGCCGATTATTAGTTAAAATATTTGTATCAACTCTTGGAGGCTATAAACATGGACCAAAATGAGCAAAACGGCAAGAAACAGATTGCCTTGAATATCGTGAGTGCCAAAAGTAAACACAAAGGCTTCGGCGCAGGTTCTATTGATCTGAACAACCTTTCTCCGGTCATCATTGACCAGGGTGAAGCCAAGATTGACGTCGGTGCAATGCACGCAAAGAGTAAGGTGGAGCGCGGCATCAAATTTTCGACGAATCGAGAAGATGTTCCCAACGGACGTCAAGTGTGGCTGGTGTGGGTAGCTGTGGATCGTACGGAGCAAGGGCAGCTGTACGGTGGAGCGACGGCGTGTGAGATGTGGATCGATACAGAGGCCAAACGCGGCTGGAAGCTTCTCGCGGATCACGTGAACCGGATGGATTATGCATTGAAACGTCGGTTTATGCTGGATGAACTGGGAGCGGAAGAGAAAGCAGCGCTGAAGACACTTCTGATCTCTCATAATGAAGAGTGGTGGAATGCTTCACCGGATGAGTTGAAAGAAGCACTCGCTTAAGGTGCAAAAAAAGAACAGGCCCCGGATCAGAACTTCTGATCTCGGGGCTTGTTTTGCTTGCTGTAACTATGCTTGCTGTTATTCAGTCCAGTCCTATTCATCTGGCTGTATATTTATGAAATGTTCTATTACCGCGATTGGAAACTGCAGGCTGAGAAGTCCATGACGCAATCAAGTCATTGCGGAATTGCGTCACTCTACCCACCAGCGTTTGAAGTCACTCCACCAGGAATGTTTTTGTTCCTGTATTCCTTTCTGATTTTCAACCTTACGTGCCTTTTCGTCCTGTGTGGAATCTGGTAGTTCCATTTTACCCCGACATACCTCTGTAGGTTCCGTACCCTCAATAAACACTTCCAGCCGCTTTTCCTCACAGCCGTTACCTGCAAGCTTGCCGGTTTCCGGGTTGATATAGACACTGACGACCTGATCAGGAACGTTGAAAATTTTGGGCGGTACGCTTGCCAAAGCCTGTTCCGTAAATTGGGCGAAGATTGGGGCCGCACGACGGCCATCCGACGTGGAGATTGCTTTTCCTTGATCATAACCAACCCACACGGCGGTGGAAAGCTCCGGGGTAAATCCGACAAGCCAGGCATCCGTGTTTGTTGTTCCTGTTTTGCCTGCTACCGGGCGTTTAATCGCAGCAGATACCCGATTGCCTGTTCCCCCGTGCTCAAAGACACTTTCCATTAGACGGGTTAATACATAAGCTGCTGCCGGTTCAACCACGGTTTCTGCTTTGGTCTGAGGTGACTCATACAGTACACGCCCTGCAGCATCCGTGATCTGCAGGATGGCAATCGGCGGCGTTCGCTGCCCCCGGCTGCAATAACGGAGAAAGCGGAAGCCATCTCCAAGGGACTGACAGGTGAAGTGCCCAGCGCAAGAGAAGGGACAGGGCTCAGCTTGCTTGTGATACCAAGACTTTGAGCCATACTCACAACCTTCTCAGGACCGACTTTCATAATGGTATTTACGGCGTAGATGTTATCCGATGCCGCAATGGCCTGCCGCAGATCAATCTCGCCCAGATACTTATCACCAAAATTACCGGGTTTGTAGGTTTTGCGGTCATTATCATAATGAAACAGAGTAGGCTGACTATTGAAAATAGATGCACTGGTGAGCTGCTTCGACTCCAGGGCAGCGAGATACATAATCGGTTTAAATGCAGATCCTGGTTGACGTGTCGTTGCCAGCACGTGGTTAATCTGATTGGTACGGTAATTCTTGCCGCCAACCATCGCTTTAATGTATCCGGTGCGAGGGTCGATGGATACGAGAGCCGTCTCCAGCTCGCTTTTTGCATCCATCCCCTTGGCGACAGCCTGTTCAGCCGCCTGCTGCACACGTAAATCCAGTGTGGTGTAAATGTTCAGTCCTCCGTGGTCCAGCATCGCTTCACTGATGCCCAGCTCCCTCACTGCAAGGTTGCGGATATAATCGCGGAAATAAGGGGCATTTTCCACCGTCTTGCGCTCACTCTCCGGTTTGAACTTCAGCATCTCCTCATAGGCATTGTCAGCTTGTTTTTGGGTAATCTTACCCGTTTCGATCATGGCTTTCAGTACAATCTTCTGCCGGTCCTTGGCATTCTTCATATGATTGTAGGGTGAATAATAAGTTGGACCCTTCGGTATGCCTGCCAGCATGGCGCTTTCTGCCAGATCCAACTGTTTGGCCGATTTGCCAAAATACATCTGGGCCGCCGCTTCGATGCCGTAAGCACCGTGACCGTAATAAATCTCATTCAGGTACATCTGCAAAATCTCATCTTTGCTGTATTTCATCTCAAGCTGCGCGGTGTACATTGCTTCCTTGGCTTTACGTGTCCAGGTTTTCTCATGGGATAGGTAGAGGTTTCGTGCCAGCTGCTGCGTTAATGTACTTGCTCCCTGAGACATTCGCATGTGCTGAATATTGACAAGAACTGCCCGCCCCATACCCTGGATGTCAAAGCCGAAATGCTGCCTAAATTTGCGATCCTCTACAGCCAGCGTTGCATTCACCAGATCTGGAGTAATATCCTGCAGTTGAACGGGAATCGAATCTTTGCCGCCAGCAGAGAAGGTAGCGATGACTTCACCCTGACTATCCAGTAGTCTGGAATTGCGATCCGAGTCAGCGAGGGGCAGACTGGTTGCGTATAGATATACCAAAATAGCAGCCGTGGCAATTAGGCCGAGTGCCATAAGGATGGATAGATGTTTAAAGAATTGGAGTACGCGGAACCCGCGTTTGCGGGTCTTGGAATTAGGCTTGTTCATGGGACGGGCTCCTCTCTTTTCTTTCCAGTATGGGACGGGAACAACCGGGATATTCAGTCTTGCTGTGAAGTGAGCAAATTATAGTTAATTTCGACCTGAAAACCGTTTTACAGTTGAAACATCTATCGCGTATAATGCAAAAGGGTAATGAAAAGGTAGGGTTCGGTACAACATACTAAAGCGTGTGTGGACGAACAGACCAGTGATTATGCATTTTAAAGTGATCACTCATTACTTTTACGGAAAGAAGGTAGCGATCATGGAATTGTGGTTTACGGAGAAGCAGACCCCTGTATTCGGGATTACCGCAAAGATCAAGCAGACTTACGTCACGGAGCAAACGGATTTCCAGGATCTCGCAATAATTGAAACCGAAGAATTCGGCAATATGCTTGTACTGGATGGCATGGTGATGACAACGGTAAAGGACGAGTTTGTATATCATGAGATGGCGGCACATCCGGCCATGAACACTCACCCTAATCCGAAAAAAGTGCTGGTGGTTGGCGGTGGTGACGGCGGTGTAATCCGTGAAGTCATCAAACATGATGCTGTGGAAAAGGCAGTTCTCGTCGAAATTGACGGTAAAGTGATTGAATATTCAAAAACATACTTACCTGAAATTGCCGGCAAACTCGATGAGCCGAACGTTGAAGTGCTCGTTAACGATGGTTACATGCATATTATTGAACATAAAGATGAGTACGACGTCATCATCGTCGACTCGACAGAACCTGTAGGCCCGGCAGCGCCACTCTTTGAACGCGGTTTCTATCAGGGGATTTATGAATCACTCAAAGAAGATGGTATCTTCGTTGCGCAGACGGACAACCCTTGGTTTAAGGCAGACCTGATCCAAAAGGTGAACAAAGATGTCAAAGAAATCTTCCCGATCGTACATGTGTACGGCTGTAATATTCCAACCTACCCAAGCGGTCTGTGGACATTCACCATGGGCAGCAAAAAACACGATCCGCTGGCGGTGGATGAGACTCAAATCCCGGAGATGGATACGAAGTATTACTCTCCGCGTCTGCACAAAGCGGCATTTGTACTTCCAAAATTCGTGGAAGATTTAACGAAATAAAGGGGAAATGAAAATGAAACTGGATCAAGCTTATTCAGGAAACGTATTTATTTGCAGCTCTGAAGATTATGAAAATTCCAAAGCGGTCATCTACGGCATGCCGATGGACTACACCGTCAGCTTCCGTCCGGGTTCCCGTTTCGGCCCGGCTCATATCCGTCAGGCATCGGTTGGACTTGAAGAGTACAGCCCGTATCTCGATAAAAGCATTGTGGATATGACCTATTTTGATGCTGGAGATCTGCTTCTGCCGTTCGGCAACGCGGGACGCAGCCTTGAGGTTATCCATGAATACATCGGCAGCCTGCTGGCAGATAACAAGTTCCCGATTGGTCTTGGTGGCGAGCATCTGGTGACTTGGCCGGTGATTCAACAGATGTACAAGAAATATCCGGATCTCATTTTGATCCACATTGATGCACACGCAGACCTTCGTGAACACTATGAAGGAGAGCCCCTGTCTCACTCGACACCTGTGCGTAAAGCCGCTGAACTGATGGGTGGTCAAAATATTTATCAATTCGGTATCCGTTCCGGCTCCCGTGAGGAGTTCCAGTACGGCCGCGAAAATATTAACTTCTACCCGTTTGAAGTAGCGGCTCCAATGAAAGAAGCTCTGCCAAAAATGGGCAGCCGTCCAGTCTATGTAACCATCGATATCGATGTGCTTGATCCTTCTGCTGCACCAGGAACCGGAACAGCAGAAGCTGGCGGAATTACATCCAAAGAACTGCTCGAAGCAGTTCACATGATCGCTGGATCAGATGTGAACGTTGTAGGCTGTGACTTGGTTGAAGTAGCGCCAATCTATGATCCGACACAGCAGACACAGATCGTAGCTGCCAAGTTGATTCGTGAAATGCTGCTTGGGTTTGTAAAGTAGGCGATCTTAACTTCTGTTTCGGGCTATGTTATACTGGACACATAAGAGTTTAGTAATATATTAATCAATATATTACAGTCGGAAAGTATAGGGTATGCGGGTTCGACCATATACTAAATAAAGAGCCATTACCGCGCCAACGGTAATGACTCTTAGGACCCGAAAGGCTGTGGATTGCCACGGCGTGCAAGAATTAAATACTGCTATTCAAGCAAAACCCACCGTAGGCGGCTAACCTTATGAGGTGGGTTTTCGCTTGTTCCGAAGCTTTTTGCGTAACCAACGATACAGCTTTCGTCCGCTCAGCACAATACTGAGGATTGCAGCAATCCATCGGATTACATCAAGCCACGCCACAAGTTTGACCATCGACGTCACCCCCTCTCGGAAAGCAGCGCCGTGATCCGAAAACATCCACACTCAATCATAAGTCCGTACCTTTAATTATAGCACATACGTTCCTGTCAATCTATCATGCAGCTCTTTCGATGAGGAGCATTTTAACATCGGCTTCATGTCTGTCCTTAAATATAGAAGGGGCTGGCTTGTGGTGACCAGCAGGAATACACCTGCGTCTCTATAGATTTATAAATGGAGGGCATAACATGGTCAAAAAAGTTTCATTTAATCAGAAATGGATTAACAATCAAATTTATGAAATAACATTTTTGTGAATCTAATAGAAAATTGGTCTGTATAAGTTTTAGTATGAATGGAAGCGATCAAAGAATTAAAAAGCCTTTTTCCTGAATTTTTATGTGGAAAAGAGCTTTTTAATTCGGAAATAAAAGGGTTGAAACCTGTATTGAAACACGTTATTGTAAGCGATAACAATAGTATTCAAGGAGGTTGAAGTAATGGTTAATGTTACTTTAAAGGCTGATTCAGACCAAGGATTAATAAATCGCAATATATATGGTCACTTTTCCGAGCATTTGGGACGATGCATTTATGAAGGGTTGTGGGTAGGCGAGGACTCTTCTATTCCGAATACAGAAGGTATCCGTAACGATGTGCTTGGCGCGCTCCAGAAGCTGAACATTCCTGTACTTCGCTGGCCTGGCGGATGCTTTGCCGATGAGTATCACTGGAAAGATGGAGTGGGACCGAAAAGTGAACGTGCACGCATGATCAATACGCACTGGGGCGGCGTGGAAGAGAATAACCACTTTGGAACACATGAATTCATGAGATTGTGTGAGCTGCTTGGTGCTGAGCCGTATATCAGCGGCAACCTCGGCAGTGGAACAGTACAGGAAATGCAGGAATGGGTAGAGTACATTACGTTTGACGGTGAGTCTCCTATGGCGAACTGGCGGAAGCAGAACGGCCGCGAAGAGCCGTGGAAGCTGAAGTATTTTGGTGTGGGCAACGAGAACTGGGGATGCGGAGGCAACATGCGCCCAGAGTATTATGCCGATGAATATCGTCGCTATGCTACATATGTACGTAATTATTCAGGAAATCAAATTTATAAAATTGCATGCGGCCCGAACGACAGCAACTATGAGTGGATGGAAGTTCTGATGCGGGAAGCGGCGCGTTTCATGGACGGAATCAGTCTCCATTACTATACGATTCCAACAGGCGTGTGGGAAGATAAGGGGAACGCCACCGGTTTTGGCGAGGCAGAGTGGTTTACCACATTGAAGAAAACATTGTTCATGGATGAACTGCTCGTGAAGCATTCCGAAATCATGGACAAATATGATCCGGAAGGCCGCGTTGGTATCATTGTAGACGAGTGGGGAACGTGGTACAACGTTGAGCCGGGGACAAATCCGGGTTTCCTTTACCAGCAGAATACGATGCGTGATGCTGTCCTCGCAGCTGTGAACCTGAATATTTTCAATCAGCATAACAAACGGGTGCATATGGCGAATCTGGCTCAGATCGTTAATGTACTGCAATCACTCGTGCTTACCGAGGGAGATAAAATGCTCTTGACGCCGACGTACCACGTATTCGATATGTATCAGGTTCATATGGATGCGCAGCGTCTGGATCTCAGCTATGAGAGTCCGGGATATACGTTCGGAGACGAGACGATCCCGCAGCTCAGCTTATCGGCATCACGTAACAAAGACGGGGTCATTCATGTGACAGCAAGTAATCTCAGTCATACCGATGAGCTTGAAGTAGTAGTGCAGCTGGAGGCAGGTCAAGCGGCAGGCGTATCGGGACAGCTTCTCCATAACACTGACTTTGGAGCATACAATACGTTTGAACAGCCTGATCAGGTGAAGCCTGCGGCTTGGGACGGGCTTGTATTGGAGAATAACACACTGCGTTTTATGCTGCCTCCGGCGTCTGTTGGTGTGATCGCTGTTAAGGCTTAAGATATGAAGTCCTCCGGTTACGAACAGCAGCGTCCAAGCGAGGGTAGAAATGCACCCTGTAAGGGCTGTGACAGTCAGTATGATGTTCATATTAGTGATGCCAAAATGGCTCGTCTGGTCGAAATCGCTTCCCGCTCACGTGCCACGGTAGAAAACGATGAGTATGAACGGAGGCTTGCCATCTGCTCTGCCTGTCCTGATCTGCAGTACGGAACAACGTGCCGGCATTGCGGATGCCTTGTGCAGGTTCGTGCCAAAATAGCGGACTCTACCTGTCCTTATCCGCATGCATCGCAGTGGGTATGATCGGATTTATCATGTTTATGTAAACTGAGATAAACATGTTTCATTATAATGAGATAAAAGAGCAGGCTTAATCAAGCGATATCAAATTAATAAAGCAGGATCACGAGAAATATGCGAAGTAAAGGAGAGCTGCACGAAGCGGGTGCGGCTCTTCTTTTTGGTGCCGTCAGAAAAAAACTCTGAATTTGGATTTGAATTGAGCGAGTGAACTGGATATAGTTATACAGTAGAGTGTAGGAGAGTATGTTTTCGGAATATGAGCGTGTATAGCGGCACAACGATACAGGAAGGGCTGTTCTCACCGGCTGTCCTGATTTTGCGCCGCCTCGAATATAATGGAGGTTAACATTCATGTCGAAGATGCGACCGGTTCAGATCCGGCTGCACAGCCGTTATGAAGGGGAAGATGTACTGCAGGAGATGCAGGGAGAAGCTGTGGTCAAGGGAGCGTATCTGTATGTTCGCTATGAAGAGCCACAGGCTGGACCCGAGGGAGGCATGACCCGTACAACATTGAAGCTGGGCGAACAATCCATCAAGATTATACGTCATGGTGAGGTGGAATCGGAGCAGACGTTCGAATTGAACAGAAAGCTTCCGGGTTTCTACCGTTCACCATATATGTCGTTTGCCCTGTCCACGAATACACAGAAGCTGGAACTTTCCATTCAGGGATTGAGCGCACGCGCAGCGTGGAGCTACGACTTTTACCGCTTTGATGAAGAAGCCGGACATTTTGCGATTAGTTTGCATATACAGGAGGAACCAAATTCATGACACGTAATCCACTAGATACCATTAATGAACGGGTAAGTTCTGCAATCGGCAGTGCCATCGTGGCAGCCGGTATTGTAACACAGGAAGAACTTCCTGCAATTACGCTTGAAGTGCCGCGCGAGAAGTCCCATGGGGATCTGGCTACCAACGCGGCAATGCAGTTGACCAAAATTGCCAAGCGCAACCCTCGCCAGATTGCCGAGGAGATTATTGCCAACCTGGATCTTGCCGATGCAGGCATTGAGAAGGCAGAGATTGCAGGGCCGGGGTTTATTAACTTCAAATTGGACAAGAGTTATCTCTATCCGGTTCTTAACTTGGTACATGAGCAGGGCGAGGACTTCGGAAGAATCGACGTTGGAGCAGGGAAAAAGGTCGAGATGGAATTTGTCAGCGCCAATCCGACAGGAAGTCTTCATCTGGGTCATGCCCGCGGTGCTGCTGTAGGGGATGCACTGTGCAATATTCTGGATTACGCAGGTTACGATGTCACTCGTGAATATTATATTAATGATGCGGGTAACCAGGTGTTTAATCTGGCGCGTTCCATTGAAGCGCGTTACTTGCAAGAGCTCGGTCAAGAGGCTGAAATGCCGGAAGATGGCTACCATGGAGAAGATATCAAAGGTTTTGCGAAGGAACTGGTTGCTGAAAAAGGGGACAGCCTGCTGTCCATGCACCCAGGAGATCGCGCAGCATATTTCCGTGATTATGGACTGGAGAAGGAACTCGACAAAATCAAACGAGACCTGAACCGCTTCCGTGTGAATTTCGATATCTGGTTCAGCGAAACATCATTGTATGATAATGGCGAAGTGCTTCGCGTACTGGACGAGCTGCGTGACCGCAACGAGATTTATGAAAAAGACGGCGCAACCTGGCTGAAAACGATGCAGTATGGGGACGACAAGGAACGCGTACTGATCAAAAATGACGGTACGTATACTTATCTGACACCGGATATTGCATATCACCGTGATAAGTATTCCCGTGGCTATGACACGATGATCAACATTTGGGGAGCCGATCACCATGGATATATTCCTCGGATGAAAGCAGCTATGCAGGCACTGGGCAATGACCCGGACAAGCTGGTTGTCCTGATTGCACAGATGGTCAGCCTGTTCCAGAATGGCGAGAAAGTTAAAATGTCCAAACGTACAGGGAAAGCTGTAACGATGGAAGACCTGATGGATGAAGTCGGCATCGACGCCATTCGTTATTTCTTCACGATGCGCAGCATGGATTCCCATCTGGACTTTGACATGGATCTGGCGATTTCGACATCGAATGAAAACCCGGTGTTCTATGTGCAGTATGCACATGCACGTGTATGCAGCGTGTATCGTCAAGCCGAAGAGCAGGGCATAGAGCTGCTGCCGCTGGCACAGATTGATCTGTCCAAGCTTACAACGGAACATGAGTATGACCTTCTTCGCAAAATGGGCGAGCTGCCTGAAGAGATTGCGGCAGCGGCTGCAGGTTATGCACCGCACCGCATTATTCGTTATGTCTACGAACTGGCATCCCTGTTCCACAGTTACTACCGGGCTGAGCGCGTCATTACCGAAGACGCGCAGCAGACCCAGGCGCGTCTGGCGCTGATCGGTGCCGTTCGCACCGTCATCGCAACAGCGCTCCGTCTGGTGGGCGTATCCGCACCAGACAAAATGTAATCCCTTCGGCCGTGCGGCGGGCAGCATTATGCCGCTCGGCCGAAGGCATATCGTCTCCATACCCCGTGCGAGCAGTGGCCTCCGCGCGGGGTATGGAGACTTTTTTGTGCCCGCGGCTGGCGGTGGACCCAGCCGGGCGGCCTGACCTTGCGGTACCTGAAGGCGGATGCCCAGGTACCGCAAGGTCAGGCTTGCCGCCTGCCGCGGGCACAGGCGCATTGCCCTGCATCCGGCACAGCCGCAGGGCAATGCTTCAAGAGCAGGCTCATATGTGCCTGCTCTTGTTCTTGCCTGCTGCGCAAGGCGTGCCCGGCAGATGCCGGCATCCATTGCTGCGCAGCGCGTAGATGCCAGCGGCCTGCAGTGCCCGCCGGCTTACCCTCCGCCCTCCTGCATCAGCTTGAGGGCGTCAATCTCGCCACCGCGGATTTTACTCTTCGCGGTGGTACTCTTGCGGGCGCGCAGCGGAACTGTCGCGCGCTTGACAAGTGCCTTGATCTCGGCTGGAGACAAGCCGGGATGTTTGGCGAGCAGCAGCGCAATTGCGCCGCTCACATGGGAGGTGGCCATGGATGTGCCGCTCATCTCATGGTGCTTGCCCTGAACCCAGGAGGATACAATTTTGTCGCCCGGGGCATAGACATCCACATAAGCCCCGCGATTGCTGAATGATGCAATTCGTCTGTTTTTGTCGGTTGCTCCGACGGAGATGGTCTGCGGATATCGAGCAGGATAATCGATACTTCGGCGCTTGCTGTCATTGCCTGACGAAGCTACGATGACAATGCCTGCGTGATATGCGCGGTTCACGACGTCAAGCAGAGATTTACTGCGTGTTTTCATACCAAAACTCATATTGATGATATCAACCTGGTTGCGTACACACCAGTCGATGCCGAGTACGATGTCGGAGACATAAGCAGAGCCATTGTGATCAAAGGCTTTGACCGGGTAGATCAAAGCACGTGGAGCAACCCCGATCATGCCTGCAGTGCTATTTGCCGCAGCAATCGTGCCTGCAATATGAGTACCGTGTCCGTTGTCATCATGGGGAAGTAAACTTCGGTTCAATAGATTAATGCCTCGGGCTAGGGAGTATCGCAGATCAGGGTGGTGGTAATCTGCCCCGGTATCAATAACCCCGATTTTGATTCGGTGTCCTGTCGAAACAGACCATACCTTGGGGGCTCGGATCTGTTTCACGCCCCAAGGTACACCTTGAGGTGTGCTTGGTTTGTTGTGGAGAGCTGTAGAATGCAGGGAGACAGGGATATCTTCCTCAACGGTAATGTCGTCCGCGTACCGATATAACACGTCCGGACTTTGTACAGGGGCTATGAGAGTTCTTGCCAATCGGGAAGCCTTAATGCCTCCCGGAACAATGAATGCACTTCGCATTCGGGATAATTCAACGAGACAGGCCTCGTACTGCTGGGGTTTGGCGAACCGAATCAGATAACGTCCCGTTTGTTCGGACTCAGGGCACCTCATTCCGTCAATCAACTGATGCAGTAAACCGATATAGTCCATTATGGGCAGCCCCCTTCGGGATGAACATGCTGAGGTATTCTATGAATGCGTTGACCCCGCCGCATGGGGAACTTGCCCTTTTTTTGCAAAAACACGTTCTCTCCGTGTCAAAACGGGCGCAGGGACATATGATGGATGGAGGGCTAGAGGGCTCTTGCGGGGAACCTGGTGAGGAGCAATCCTACGAGGGTATACAGTCAGAAGGCGGAGGGGACTCCGTCTTTTACATATGTGTTCTGATTTGTTCCTTTCGGAAGACAGCAGCTGCGATAAAATTTGCTCTTCCTGCCGGTTTAAACGGGTAGAGCAATCTATAGCTGAAGGTTGATTGTGTAAATATGGTACATGCTTACATAAAAACTTGCTTTTTAACGCTAAATAGGTTTTACTTAGGTTTGTTAATGGATATGTTATACGTAACGTTCCAGTTTGCAGGGGATATAAAGCGAATTATGTGTGAGAGGAAGTGTCTTCAGTGAGTACCTCGCTCAATTTGAAAATTGATAAAGAAAAGGTAAGAGAGATCCCTTTGGTGGACCTTGCCTTTATGGTGCTGAAAGCGGCCAATACGCCGTATTACTACCGGGATTTGATGAATGAGGTAGCGAAGCAGCGCGGAATGACGGATGAAGAGATCAACGAGTATATTGCGCAGCTGTATACCGAAATTAATATCGATGGCCGTTTTGCTTGCGTCGGTACGAGTCTGTGGGGGTTGAAACGCTGGTATCCGGTTGCTGGATCGGAAGATTCCATGACAGGTGCGAAGCGTCCACGTATCATCAACGATGAAGATGATGATCTGGAAGACGAAGACTTCGGTGAAGAGGACGACAGCTACAACAGTGACGAAGACTTCGACAGCACAGATGATGATCAAGACGAAGATGAAGATGACGATGATGAAGATGACATCTTTGATGAAGACGACAGCGAAGAAGAAGTACTTGTTGAAGATGATGATCTGGAAGATGAAGACCTCGATGAAGACGATGAAGAGTCCGAAGACGAGGGTGAATTTGACGACGATTCCGATAATCGGTAGTCCTTTTTGGTGTCTGACCATTACCCGTTTTTTCCCCGATAGTCAGCCTTGACAGCAGACGGGGTAACGGGTAAACTATTGCATGGGCTTATGAATGAGCGACAATATATTTATGTTTTTTAGAGAAAGTGCCCCGTCCTGCGGGAGTGCTTTCTTTTTGTATTTTTAGAGGCAGAATGATGTCAAACGATTACTTTTCCGACTGCTCCCGGCCAATCTTTTCGGCCTGTTTTTTTGCATGTTCAAACAAGGAAATGGAATCTGCAGGTGGTGCTTGGTTTGGGGACAAGCGAGGATGAAGGCTCCCGGAAAGTTTGCATTATTATTTGCCAGGAATGATGTGTAGTTTAAGCCGTCTTCGCTAGAAAGAGCAGTTCGCAGATGCAGTTAATTTCTGCCATTGCTCTTTTTAACGATGATTACCTGGGAAACGGGTTACGATAACACCATATATCGCCTGAATTTCTGTACTTATATTAGGAGGGTAATAACAGTGACAAAGTATATTTTCGTGACGGGCGGAGTTGTGTCCTCCCTGGGCAAAGGGATTACGGCAGCCTCGCTGGGCAGATTGCTGAAGAACAGAGGACTCAAGGTAACGATTCAAAAATTCGATCCATACATTAACATTGACCCGGGAACCATGAGTCCTTATCAGCATGGTGAGGTATTCGTAACCGATGATGGCGCAGAGACGGATCTGGACCTTGGCCACTATGAGCGTTTTATCGACATCAACCTCTCCAAAAACAGCAATGTCACGACAGGTAAAGTGTACTCTTCCGTTATCAGCAAAGAGCGTCGCGGAGAGTATTTGGGCGGTACGGTTCAAGTTATTCCACATATTACAAATGAAATCAAAGAGCGTGTATTCCGCGCTGGACGTGAAGCAGGTTCGGATGTTGTTATTACCGAGATTGGTGGTACAGTAGGCGACATCGAGAGCCTGCCATTCCTGGAAGCCATCCGTCAGATCAAGAGTGATGTAGGTCGTGACAACGTGATGTACATTCACGTTACATTGATTCCATACATCAAAGCTGCTGGTGAAGTAAAAACAAAACCGACACAACACAGTGTGAAGGAACTGCGCAGCATTGGTATTCAGCCGAACGTTATCGTTTGCCGTACAGAATATGAGTTGTCGAAGGATATGAAAGCCAAAATCGCACTCTTCTGCGATATCGACGAAAATGCGGTAGTAGAATGCCGCGATGCAAGTACGTTGTACGAAGTGCCGCTTAACCTTCGTGAGGAAGGTCTGGATGAGATCGTGGTAAATCACCTGAAACTGACTACTCCGGCACCGGATATGAGCGAGTGGGAAGGTTTGGTAAACCGGATCAGCAAGCTGGAGCGGACAGTTGAAATTGCGATCGTTGGTAAATACGTGGCACTGCATGATGCGTATCTGAGTGTGGTAGAATCGTTGTCACATGCAGGGTTTGCCTCCAATGCGGATGTGAAAATTCGCTGGATTCATTCCGAAGATATTACCGATGAGAATGTAGGTGACCTGCTGCACGGCGTTGGCGGGATTCTTGTTCCTGGCGGTTTCGGTGACCGAGGTATTGAAGGTAAAGTTTCGGCAATTCGTTATGCTCGTGAGAAAAACATTCCATTCTTCGGTATCTGCCTGGGCATGCAGGTTTCCGTTATTGAATACGCACGTTCCATCGTTGGATTGAACGGCGCGAACAGTTCCGAGATCAACCCGGCTACGGAATTCCCGGTGATCGATCTGCTTCCTGAGCAGAAAGATATCGAAAATCTGGGCGGCACGATGCGTCTGGGTCTATACCCTTGTAAGCTTCAGGAAGGTTCTTTGGCGATGTCTTGTTATGATGATGAGCTGGTATATGAAAGACACCGTCACCGGTACGAGTTCAACAATGAATACCGTGAAGCGATTGAAAAAGCGGGTCTTGTTATTTCCGGTACTTCACCGGATGGACGTCTGGTTGAGATCGTCGAGCTTCCAGGACACCCATGGTTCCTGGCAGTACAGTTCCACCCGGAATTCACTTCCCGTCCGAACCGTCCGCAGCCATTGTTCCGTGAGTTTGTGAAAGCTTCCCTGGAGAATGCAGAGAAATAAAGGACCATTAAACTAAAAAGTTAAGTATACAAGGATGTTTCAGCTCCCATGACGGCAGCTGGGGCATCCTTTTTTTTGGCGAAAAAGGATCGGAACACCTGCTGTATAATCGGAAAGAAGAGGAAAAATCCTTATGCCAGAAGCCTGGGATTTATAGAAGGATTTAAATGGAAGATGTTTGAGATTATAGAAGGATTTTTACCACAGAGGTAGAATACTTATCATGACGACTATGGGATAGTTATCCAGATGTATAATGTATATGCTTTCCTAATTCTAGGAGGTTACAGCGTGGAAGATAAAAAAGTTCTGATTGTCGATGACCAAAACGGTATTCGAATTCTACTAATGGAAGTGTTCAGTAGTGAAGGATACAACACATTTCAGGCGCCAAACGGCAAAATTGCACTGGAGATTGTCAATAATGATAAGCCGGACCTGGTTTTGCTCGATATGAAAATTCCGGGTATGGACGGGCTTGAAATCCTGAAGCATATTAAGGAGATTGACCCGGATATCAAGGTTATCATGATGACCGCGTACGGAGAACTGGACATGATTAAGGAAGCCACTGATTTGGGAGCGCTCATGCATTTTACGAAACCGTTTGATATCGATGAGATGCGTGTGGCCGTCAATATGCAGCTTCGCAATAATGCTGCGAACAAGTGCAGCTAAATCCTGTAGATACAGGATTTTTTTGCGTCACTTACTGTTCTGTGTAATGATCTCCATGTCGAATCATGAGAAAATGGGGTATTTCACCTGTTTGTGCGGGGAATATTGGAAATAGGGGCGCTGTCCTGCGGTGTCTCTGAAAACTGTGCTGCAAAGCACAGCATTTTTGCAAATGCTTGTTTAGTATTTGACATGGGATGTGGTATAATAGGCCCGTATGTGATTTCGGCTAAAAACCATAGACACAACCCAAACCCCTAGGAGGATTGAAACCATGCCATTAGTATCTATGACAGACATGTTGAACAAAGCACTTGAAGGAAAATACGCAGTTGGTCAATACAACATCAACAACCTTGAGTGGACTCAAGCGATTCTTGCAGCCGCTGAAGAAGAGAAATCCCCAGTAATCCTGGGCGTATCCGAAGGTGCAGCACGTCACATGGGCGGCTTTACTACTGTTGTTAAAATGGTAGAAGGACTCTTGATTGACATGAAAATTTCCGTACCAGTTGCAATTCACCTGGACCACGGTTCAAGCTTCGACAAATGTAAAGAAGCAATCGATGCTGGCTTTACATCCGTTATGATCGACGGTTCCCATCACCCGATCGATGAGAACATCGAAATGACTAAAAAAGTCGTTGAATATGCACACGCTAAAGGTGTTTCTGTAGAAGCTGAAGTTGGTACTGTAGGCGGACAAGAAGACGACGTTATTGGTGGTATTCAATACGCTGACCTGAACGAATGTATCCGCATTGTTAAAGAAACAGGTATCGATACTTTGGCACCAGCTCTGGGTTCCGTACATGGTCCTTACCAAGGCGAGCCAAACCTGGGCTTCAAAGAAATGGAAGAAGTTCGTGACGCAGTACAAGTTCCACTCGTATTGCACGGTGGTACAGGTATTCCTAAACACGATATCGATAAAGCAATCTCCCTGGGTACTTCCAAAATTAACGTGAACACAGAGAACCAAATCTCCTTCACAAAAGCAGTTCGCGAAGTGCTTGCAGCAAAACCAAACGCTTACGATCCACGTACGTTCATCGTACCAGGCCGCGAAGCAATCAAAGAAACCGTTAAAGGTAAAATCCGTGAGTTTGGTTCCAACAACAAAGCGTAATTTATCTTTGCAAGTTCCATACTGTGAAATGGAAGAACACCGCCTAGCCGGTGTCTTTCCATTTTCACACCTTATTTCTATACCGTTAGCCATCAGCACGTATTGCCGTTCATCGGCTGCAAAACACGTAGGGGGACATTAAGCTTTATGGAAAAATTGATGATCAGCGGCGGACGTCCGTTACAGGGAACTGTGACTATAAGCGGCGCCAAAAACAGCGCCATTGCGCTTATTCCTGCAGCATTGCTTGCCGAGTCAGAGGTCGTGTTGGATAACTTGCCGCTGCTAAGTGACGTGGCAGTTTATGCGGAAATTTTGGAGGAACTTGGAGCACGTGTAACTTGGGAAGGCAGCCAGATGAGGATTGATCCTTCCGATATTAAATCCATTCCTATGCCAAACGGTCCCGTGAAGAAGCTTCGTGCTTCGTATTACATGATGGGAGCGCTGCTGGGACGTTTTAAAGAAGCAACTATAGGTTTGCCAGGGGGCTGTAATTTTGAGCCTCGTCCAATTGATCAGCATATTAAAGGGTTTGAAGCGCTTGGCGCAACTGTAACGAATGAACATGGCTCCATCCATCTGCATGCCAAAGAGCTGCGCGGAGCTAAAATATATCTTGATGTAAGCAGTGTAGGTGCAACCATTAACATTATGCTGGCGGCCACTCGTGCCAAAGGCTCTACAATTATTGAAAATGCGGCTAAAGAGCCTGAGATTATAGATGTAGCAACACTTCTGAATTCCATGGGTGCCAGCATCAAAGGTGCGGGTACTGAAACAATCCGGATCGAAGGAGTTTCGGAGCTTAAGGGCTGCCGCCACTCTATCATTCCGGACCGGATTCAGGCGGGTACGTATATGATTGCCGCAGCGGCAACGCGCGGAGATGTACTCATTGATAATGTCATTCCCAAACATCTGGAGGCTTTAACAGCCAAATTGCTGGAGATGGGAGTAGGTATCGAGGAACTAGACGAAAGCATTCGTGTCATTGGACAGCCGCAATATAGCCATGTCGATGTGAAGGCACTGGTATATCCCGGCTTTCCAACCGATCTGCAGTCCCCGATGACCAGTGTCTTAACACAGGCGAACGGTGTAAGTGTACTGAGTGACTTTGTATACAGCAATCGGTTCAAACATGTGCCTGAGCTTGTTCGCATGGGTGCCAAAATTCGTGTTGAAGGTCGATCTGCAATTATTGAAGGCAGTGCACTGAATGCAGCTAAAGTAAAAGCATCTGATCTTCGTGCTGGTGCAGCACTCGTCATTGCGGGACTTACTGTGAGTGAGGGTGTTACTGAGGTGACGGGTGTTGAGTTTATTGATCGCGGCTACGATCATTTGGTAACTAATCTGCGGCTGCTCGGTGCAGACGTATGGCGAGAAACCGAATAGCAGAATAAGGCTGCAGCATCGCATGAATTTCGCTTAATGCGTGTTTATAGCGGTGCTGCATAACCTATAGTAGAATGGGGTATACTATTCTAATAGATTTTGAATTCTCTTCCGGATATGATGAACATGACCAGTTCTTGTGCCGGAGGGTCTTTTCTTGAAATAAACAACATAAGGCTTTATGAACATCATTCCTTATAGATTTTTTGAAAATCATTCTTTTCCCCAATCCCCGGATTTGTTTGAACCTGCGCTCCATAGCCGGTCTTCCCGGATCGATCGCCCCATGTTAGGAGTTCACTCATTAGCGGATCATGCCATGATATGGCCACTCCACCCGGAAACTTACACACAAAGACAAGTATTTGCATTATAACGGTTACATTCCGTACAATGGACAGAAGAGAATGTGGTTAGAATCGCCCTCTGCAGCTTAAAGAGCTGACGAAGCTATCCATTTGACGGACTCATTAATTGAATAGGTGGTTATTATATGGATCTACAAATTTCCGATTTGGAAGAAATGAAACTAACGGACCTTTATAAGCTGGCGAAAAAATACCAGATTCCTTATTATGGGACCCTCAAAAAGAAAGAATTAATCTTTGCTATACTTCGTGCACAAGCGGAACAGAGCGGTTTGATGTTTATGCAGGGCGTGCTTGAAATTTTACCTGAAGGGTACGGTTTCTTGAGGCCGATTAACTACCTGCCGAGTACAGAAGACATCTATATCTCTGCTTCACAGATTCGGAAGTTTGATCTGAGAACGGGTGACCTTGTATCAGGTAAATGCCGAACGCCAAAGGAAAATGAAAGATATTTCGGTTTATTGCAAGTCAACGCTGTGAATGGTGAGAATCCATCGGCGGCTGCGGAAAGACTTCACTTCCCGGCATTAACCCCATTGTATCCGCAGAAAAAACTGGTTCTTGAAACATCCCCGAGCCATTTGTCCACACGTATCATGGATGTGCTTGCCCCGGTAGGGTTGGGACAGCGTGGATTGATCGTAGCACCTCCCAAAGCCGGTAAAACGCTTCTCCTCAAAGAAATTGCCAACAGCATCTCAACTAACAATCCTGAAATTGAACTATTTGTCTTGTTGATTGATGAACGTCCAGAGGAAGTTACGGATATGTCTCGTTCGGTAAAAGGGGAAGTTGTGGCTTCTACGTTTGATGAGCTGCCAGAGAATCATATCAAGGTAGCGGAACTGGTGTTGGAACGTGCGCTGCGGCTTGTTGAAGCCAAAAAAGATGTTGTTATTCTGCTGGACAGCATTACACGACTTGCTCGTGCATATAACTTGGTCATTCCACCATCAGGACGTACGCTGAGTGGTGGTATTGATCCGGCGGCGTTCCATCGTCCAAAGCGTTTCTTCGGTTCTGCTCGTAATGTGGAGGAAGGCGGTAGCTTGACCATTCTTGCAACAGCGCTGATTGACACCGGTTCACGTATGGATGACATTATATATGAAGAATTTAAAGGTACAGGAAATATGGAGCTTCATCTGGATCGTAAATTGGCTGAACGCCGTATTTTCCCTGCCATTGATATTCGCCGTTCCGGTACTCGCCGGGAAGAGGTGCTGCTCAGTAAGGAAGAGCTGGATACAATCTGGGCAATTCGCAAAAATATGAATGATTCTCATGACTTTGTGGAAGGCTTCCTGAAAAAACTGCGTAACAGCAAAACCAATGCTGAGTTCCTGGCTGCGTTTGATGCAGCTGGCAACAGTCCTTCCAGCAATTCAGGAACGACAACGACTCGCCGTTCGCCCAGACAGACAGCTACCTCGGGAACATCGAATTAACATTAGATTCCCGAGTCTGATTTTATATTTTATGCAGGCTGACCGTAACTGTTTAGTAATATAATAATTTGCTGCAGGTTTAAATACGCTGCATTTCAGTACACTTGTCGTCAGGTTTAACCTAATAGATGTGAGGAGAACATCATGTATTTAGTATACGCAGATGAAAAAGGTAATGTATTTGATCATCCTTCCCTGTACGGACTCGCCCGCAGTGGAGATATGATCGTGGAAATTATGGAGGATGAACTCATTCCTCTGCCAGAAGGCGCAACATTAGTCGGGCTTCCAAGTACCCGGCCGATTGGTATGGACCCGGATACAGGCGAGATGCTGCCACTGCCAAGTGACACACAGGCCGTAGGCGCACTGCTTCCGCAAGGCTTTACACGTCTGTGCTTGCCCGGTTACGTGAAGACAGACAAAGAATACAAGCTCCCATTGTTCGGATATTCGGCAGTTGTATGGAAAGATGGAGGGTTCTACGTGACGGCTTCCCAATCCGATACCCCGGAGAAATGGAACCCAATGAACTGTGATCGTGACGATGTGCGTTCCGGGGTTAAACGGTTTACCGAGAAGTATCCCGAGAACCGCCTCTATACCCATCTATCTAACTGTGCGCTTGGTTACGAATGTCTTACTTCCTCCAATACTTTCTTGAATCGGTGGGAAGGCGGCGTGCCGGTATCCTATTCCTGTAACGCAGGCTGCTTCGGCTGTATTTCGGAACAGCCGGATGACAGCGGCTTCGTATCGCCGCAGACGCGGATGAACTTCCGTCCGCGTGTCGATGAGATCGTTGAAGTCATGCTGGAGCATCTGAAAACGCCGGAATCCATTATTAGCTTTGGACAGGGATGTGAAGGAGAGCCTTCCACACAGGCCAAGCTGATTATTGAAGCGATCCGGGAAGTGCGCTCTATTACAGATATGGGGTACATCAACATCAACACCAATGCCGGTTTGAATGATCATATTCGCGGAATTGTAGACGCCGGACTTGATCTGATGCGTGTAAGTACGATCAGTGCACTGGATGATCATTACAATGCGTACTACAAACCACGTGGATATACACTTGCTAACGTAGAGAAGTCCATGAAGTATGCTGCTGATCAAGGTGTATACACGTCCATTAACTATCTGATTTTTCCAGGTGTGACGGATCGTGAAGAAGAGATTGAAGCGATGATTGAGTTTGCCCGTCGAACCAATCTGCGATTAATTCAAATGCGTAATCTGAATATCGACCCGGAGAGTTATCTGGAGTTAATTCCGCCAGCACAGGGTGACATTCTTGGAATGAAGCAGATGCTGGAAATCTTCGCCGAAGAGCTGCCGGATGTAGTTATCGGGTCTTATACCCATGTTCCACCAGCAGGGATGGCTCGTCCCAAAAAGCTGATCACCTCCTGAACTATTTAGATTGCAACCGGATTTAGGCCATGTTATAATCTGCTGTGTTGTGCCATTTACTCTGGGTCCGCTTGAGGCTCAGGGCGGAAAGAGGTGAAAGGTAATGAAAGAAGCAATTCATCCTAAATACACGATTGGTCAAGTATCCTGCGCATGCGGTAATACTTTTGAGACTGGTTCGGTTAAAGACGGACTTCGTGTAGAGATTTGCTCCGCGTGCCACCCGTTCTTCACAGGTAAACAGAAGTTTATCGATGCTGGCGGCCGTGTGGATCGTTTCAAAAAGAAATACGGAATCTAATCGTACAATTCCCTGTGAGTTGTCTAATTATTGTATCCCAATCACCCCTGCTGTTCTGGCAGGGGTTTTTAGTTGTTTATTTTCAGTGATGCACGTTCGTTTCCAGTTTGCAGCTGGTTGCAATTTGGACTGCCTTACGTTATACTATTTCTTACCGTGCTAGATGGGGAGGTAGCGGTGCCCTGTAACTCGCAATCCGCTATAGCGAGGTTGAATTCCTGTTAGAGGTTTTGTCGATGTGAGGTTTGGTCCCTGAACGTGGTGTTGACGGTTGGGTCCTCCGCAATGAGTACTCATGAACCTGGTCAGGTCCGGAAGGAAGCAGCCATAAGTGAGATCACTCTTGTGCCGGAGGGTTGCCTAGCCCGAGCTATTGTTCAGGGGTGCCGCTTGGATCGCAAATATCGATAGCAGGTGCACGGCTTAATTTTTCAAAATGTAGAGACCTTTGCAGCGTTATGGATGCAGGGGTCTTTTTTGATATGTTAAAAAACCGCCTATAAATGAGTCAGATAAAGTTTGGATTCACCCTGGAATATAGTATAATGGGGTGACGACAACGGACTCGAATGCGAAGTGGAAGGAAGGTAACGCATCATGGAGCATATCGCGTTATACCGGGCGTGGCGTCCTCAGTCGTTCCAGGATATGGTGGGACAACAGCATATTATTCAGACTTTGCAGAACGCGATTCGTGAACAGCGAACTTCCCATGCCTATTTGTTCAGCGGGCCCCGAGGGACGGGGAAGACAAGTGCGGCCAAAATATTGGCCAAAGCTGTAAACTGTGAACGCGGACCTGCAGCTGAGCCTTGTAACGAATGTGAGGCTTGCCGCCGAATTACGAGTGGCGCTGTGATGGATGTGCAGGAGATTGATGCTGCCTCCAATCGGGGCGTTGAGGAGATCCGTGATCTTCGGGAAAAGGTGAAATATGCCCCGACCGAAGTCCGGCAGAAAGTTTATATTATCGATGAAGTGCATATGTTGACGACGGAAGCGTTCAATGCTTTGCTCAAAACATTGGAGGAACCGCCGCCGCATGTGATGTTTATTTTGGCAACGACAGAACCGCATCGACTACCGGCTACCATTATATCGCGCTGTCAGCGATTTGATTTTCGCCGGGTATCTCTCGACGAGCAGACAGCCAGACTGACCTTGATCTGTGAACAGGAAGGTATGGAGGCGGATCACGATGCGCTGCAGTACATTGCGCGTTTATCGGATGGAGGGATGAGGGACGCGCTCAGCGTGCTGGATCAGATCTCCTCATTTACAGATGGACGAGTAACGTATCAGCAGGTTATGGACATGACCGGCGGCATTGCTTCCGAGCAGTTTGCCAAGCTCGCAGCCTCTTTGCTTAAAGGGGATGTCGGTCATATTCTGCAGATGATTGAAGGATTTATGCATGAAGGCAAGAGTGCAGACAAATGTATGGAGAATCTGCTCTATTATTTCCGAGATTTGCTGATGATCAAGATGGTGCCGGATGCGGACAAACTGACGGATCGGGTGCTGAATCCTGAATCGTTTCGAGATATGGCGGAGTCATTCACTAAAGAACAGCTATTCCAGATGATTGACACGCTGAATCGTTATCAGAGCGAGATGAAATATGCCGTTCAGCCGCAGACATTATTTGAGGTGGCGCTGCTTAAACTGTGCAGTATCCCTGCCTCTGGCGGAGGAACTGCTCAGGTTGGGGCGCCATCCCCATCGGCGCCGGCTGATACCGGAGAGATTAATCGCTTGAAACAGCAGCTTGCCGAACTCGAGAAAAAGCTTGATCGGGCGCTTAAAAGCGGTTTGTCGGGTGGAGAATCTACTTCAAATGCGCCTGCCCGGCCAGCCTCTCGTGCGCCGATGTCTAGAGCCAATGCGCCGGCAAAGCTGCCGGCCCATCTGGACCAATACGTTGCGCGCAAAGGGTCTCCGGAGTTTGCGGAGATCAGCAAAAAGTGGAGCCAAATCCTGCAGCGTGTCAAAGAGGAGAAGGTCACGGTTCATGCCTGGTTTATGGATGGAGAGCCGGTTTCGCTGCTTGAAGATAATGTGCTGGTTGCTTTTAAGAACAACATCCACCGTGAGACAACAGAGAAACAGGCGAATCGTGATGTCATTGAGCGTGTGCTTTCCGAACAGCTTGGGCGTCCGGCAAGACTTGTCACGATGATGCTCAAGGATTGGACAGGTGCGATGGAAGGAGCTTCTGAGAAGCCAAAGGAGGATTTTAAGCTTGAACCTGAGCATGAAGACGGCGGTTCAGGCGATAAACAGCCTTGGATTGATGAAGCGATCCAGCTATTTGGTGAAGACCTTGTAGTCATTAAAGAGTAGTACGTTTGAATGTAAAGTGTATAATTTGAGATAACCATTCTAAAGGAGATGACGGATATGAATAACATGAATCAAATGATGAAGCAAGTGAAGAAAATGCAGGAGCAGATGCTGAAGGCACAGGAGGAGCTTGCGGACAAAACCGTTCAAGGAACTTCTGGCGGTGGAGTGGTGACTGCTGAGGTTAACGGACACAAAAAGCTGCTTTCCATTACGATTAAGCCTGAAGCAGTAGATCCTGAGGATGTTGAAATGCTTCAAGATCTTGTGATGACTGCCGTTAATGATGCTATGGCCAAAGCAGACGAAATTGCTAATAAGGATATGGGTAAATTCACAGGCGGCATGAATATTCCGGGATTGTTTTAATTTAAACTGATCCTGTCAAAAGGGGACACAACTGATTGTATTATCCTGAACCGATAGCCAAGCTGATTGATGCCTTCACCCGTCTGCCGGGTGTAGGTCCGAAGACAGCAGCGCGTTTAGCTTTTCATGTGCTTAACATGAAGGAAGATGACGTTATTGATTTTGCCAAAGCGCTCGTCAGTGTGAAGCGTAATCTTCATTACTGCTCGGTGTGCTGTAATATTACGGATACGGACCCATGCCGGATATGTCAGGATAAGTCGAGAGATGGTTCTGTAATCTGTGTAGTCCAGGATTCAAAAGATCTGGTGGCTATGGAGCGCACCAAAGAATACGGTGGATACTATCATGTGCTGCAGGGAGCGATTTCTCCAATGGAGGGAATTGGTCCGGATGACATACGTTTGAAAGAGCTGTTGACCAGATTGTCTGATGAGCGTGTCAAAGAATTGATTTTGGCAACGAATCCGAACATTGAGGGCGAGGCTACTGCAATGTACATCTCGCGTTTGGTGCGTCCGTTTGAGATTAGTGTGACCCGTATTGCTCATGGACTGCCTGTGGGTGGAGATCTGGAGTATGCGGATGAGGTTACCCTCTCGAAGGCGCTGGAAGGGCGCAGGGAAATGCGCTAAGGGAAAAGAGCTGCCCAGCAAGATGGGACTGTATTGATCATGAAATTAAATAGCTATAAGATTATAGGATTTCAGGAGAGGGCCGTCGCCCTCTTCTTTTTTTTATGTGTAAAAAGATATGTCCAAGTTCTAAGTTTGTCCTTCCCTTGATATGTATGAGAATGTGCTGTTCAGACGATGAGGGAGGGGTCTTTATGCTGATGTGGCGAAGAACACAGAGGTTGGGGGATAAACGGAAGAGAGAACTGGCGGAGTTGGAAGCGGAACAGATCTATTCAGATGTGCAGAAGGCTAAACATGAGTGGGAGCGTGCGATGAGACAGTTTGAGGATGCGCTGGGAGAGGATGAGATTGACTATGCCATCTATGTGCTTGAAGCAGCCGAGAGGAAATATCAGATCCATCTGAAGCGAGCTAAAAGATTAATTGAGGTTAATGAAGCGGTTACTGATAAAGAGGTCAGCATGTAGACAGAGGGTGGATGTGCAGCATATTTCTATTAGGGGAGCTGATCGTATGAAGAGTATTATTCTGGGGAGTATATTAGCGGTATCTCTGTTAGCACTTATCATAACTTTGTTTAGAAAACGAATAGGATTATCGGTTTTTACGTCGATTGGAATACATTTAGTGCTGGCGGCTGCGGGGATATACGTTGTGAATTATTCTGGATGGATAACCGGGATGTATATCCCGTTGAACCCTGCTACAATAGGTACTGTTACTGTTTTGGGTCTGCCTGGTTTAGGTCTGTTATTGGGTTTGAAAATTTCTTTGTTTGGATAGTTGACTATTGGGGAATATCTATGGTACATTATATCTCGTTGCTTTGCTTGATTGGTTGCGTACTTGCTTGAAATAAATGAAGTTCACAGCGAACTTCAAAAAATAATTTCAAAAAAAGCTTGACCAAAACAAATGAAGTATGGTATATTATAAAAGTCGCCGCTGAGACAAAATGGTGACAAAAAAAGACAAGTTTGATCTTTGAAAACTGAACAACGAGTGAGTATCGATCTTGCTTGCAAGATCAAAATGAGATTTTTAATCTCGTCAGATTCAAAATGAGCTATTCGCTCTTTTCAATACCCCGATGAGTTTCACAGCGTTTAACCACGCTGACGAAATTCATCTTTATTGGAGAGTTTGATCCTGGCTCAGGACGAACGCTGGCGGCATGCCTAATACATGCAAGTCGAGCGGACTTGAAGAGAAGCTTGCTTCTCGGATGGTTAGCGGCGGACGGGTGAGTAACACGTAGGCAACCTGCCCTCAAGCTTGGGACAACTACCGGAAACGGTAGCTAATACCGAATACTTGTTTTCTTCGCCTGAAGGAAACTGGAAAGACGGAGCAATCTGTCACTTGGGGATGGGCCTGCGGCGCATTAGCTAGTTGGTGGGGTAACGGCTCACCAAGGCGACGATGCGTAGCCGACCTGAGAGGGTGATCGGCCACACTGGGACTGAGACACGGCCCAGACTCCTACGGGAGGCAGCAGTAGGGAATCTTCCGCAATGGGCGAAAGCCTGACGGAGCAATGCCGCGTGAGTGATGAAGGTTTTCGGATCGTAAAGCTCTGTTGCCAGGGAAGAACGCTTGGGAGAGTAACTGCTCTCAAGGTGACGGTACCTGAGAAGAAAGCCCCGGCTAACTACGTGCCAGCAGCCGCGGTAATACGTAGGGGGCAAGCGTTGTCCGGAATTATTGGGCGTAAAGCGCGCGCAGGCGGTCATGTAAGTCTGGTGTTTAATCCCGGGGCTCAACCCCGGATCGCACTGGAAACTGCGTGACTTGAGTGCAGAAGAGGAGAGTGGAATTCCACGTGTAGCGGTGAAATGCGTAGAGATGTGGAGGAACACCAGTGGCGAAGGCGACTCTCTGGGCTGTAACTGACGCTGAGGCGCGAAAGCGTGGGGAGCAAACAGGATTAGATACCCTGGTAGTCCACGCCGTAAACGATGAATGCTAGGTGTTAGGGGTTTCGATACCCTTGGTGCCGAAGTTAACACATTAAGCATTCCGCCTGGGGAGTACGGTCGCAAGACTGAAACTCAAAGGAATTGACGGGGACCCGCACAAGCAGTGGAGTATGTGGTTTAATTCGAAGCAACGCGAAGAACCTTACCAGGTCTTGACATCCAACTAACGAGGCAGAGATGCGTTAGGTGCCCTTCGGGGAAAGTTGAGACAGGTGGTGCATGGTTGTCGTCAGCTCGTGTCGTGAGATGTTGGGTTAAGTCCCGCAACGAGCGCAACCCTTGATCTTAGTTGCCAGCACTTCGGGTGGGCACTCTAAGGTGACTGCCGGTGACAAACCGGAGGAAGGTGGGGATGACGTCAAATCATCATGCCCCTTATGACCTGGGCTACACACGTACTACAATGGCCGGTACAACGGGCAGTGAAGCCGCGAGGTGGAACCAATCCTAAAAAGCCGGTCTCAGTTCGGATTGCAGGCTGCAACTCGCCTGCATGAAGTCGGAATTGCTAGTAATCGCGGATCAGCATGCCGCGGTGAATACGTTCCCGGGTCTTGTACACACCGCCCGTCACACCACGAGAGTTTATAACACCCGAAGTCGGTGGGGTAACCGCAAGGAGCCAGCCGCCGAAGGTGGGATAGATGATTGGGGTGAAGTCGTAACAAGGTAGCCGTATCGGAAGGTGCGGCTGGATCACCTCCTTTCTATGGAGAATCGTCTTCTGCAATGAAGACATTCAAATATGCAGCTCAGCTGCAAACTACTCACTCGTTGCTCAGTTTTGAGAGCTCAAACTCTCAAACGTCTCGTTGGTTAGAGCGCACCGATGGTGAGCGGGCTGAACAAACCGATTTGTTCTTTGAAAACTAGATATCGAAACGAAACAAACGCGAATTAGAACATTCCTTTTTAGCTGAACTTGTGTTAAACAAGTTTCAATAAAAACGGTAGTTAAATGCAATTGCGATGGTATCGGATGGGAGCGACTTTTGGCTTTGCGTAAGCAAAACAAGGGAAGCGAGCAAACGAAACCTGAGCAATCTGGTTAAGCGCTAAGAGCACACGGAGGATGCCTAGGCGCTAGGAGCCGATGAAGGACGTGGCGAACAACGATACTGCCTCGGGGAGCTGTAAGCAAGCTTTGATCCGGGGATGTCCGAATGGGGAAACCCAGCTGGGGTAATATCCAGTTACTCACAACTGAATACATAGGTTGTGCAGAGGCATACCAGGGGAACTGAAACATCTAAGTACCCTGAGGAAGAGAAAACAATAGTGATTCCGTCAGTAGCGGCGAGCGAACGCGGAGAAGCCCAAACCAAAGAGCTTGCTCTTTGGGGTTGTGGGACGTCTCACATGGAGTTACAAAGGAGTCAGTTAAACGAAGAGGTCTGGAAAGGCCCGCCAAAGAAGGTAAAAGCCCTGTAATTGAAAGTTGATTCTCTCCGAGACGGATCCCGAGTAGTGCGGGGCACGTGAAACCCCGTATGAATCCGGCAGGACCATCTGCCAAGGCTAAATACTTCCTAGCGACCGATAGTGAAGCAGTACCGTGAGGGAAAGGTGAAAAGCACCCCGGAAGGGGAGTGAAATAGAACCTGAAACCGTGTGCTTACAAAAAGTCAGAGCCCGTTTTAGGGGTGATGGCGTGCCTTTTGTAGAATGAACCGGCGAGTTACGTTCCCGTGCAAGGTTAAGGTGAAGAGCCGGAGCCGCAGCGAAAGCGAGTCTGAATAGGGCGATTGAGTACGTGGACGTAGACCCGAAACCGGGTGATCTACCCCTGTCCAGGGTGAAGGTGCGGTAACACGCACTGGAGGCCCGAACCCACGCACGTTGAAAAGTGCGGGGATGAGGTGGGGGTAGCGGAGAAATTCCAATCGAACTCGGAGATAGCTGGTTCTCCCCGAAATAGCTTTAGGGCTAGCCTCGGAAAACAGAGTCGTGGAGGTAGAGCACTGATTGGGTGCGGGGCCCGCAAGGGTTACCAAGCTCAGTCAAACTCCGAATGCCATAGACTTACTTCCGGGAGTCAGACAGTGAGTGCTAAGATCCATTGTCAAAAGGGAAACAGCCCAGACCATCAGCTAAGGTCCCCAAGTGTGTGTTAAGTGGGAAAGGATGTGGAGTTGCACAGACAACCAGGATGTTGGCTTAGAAGCAGCCATCATTGAAAGAGTGCGTAATAGCTCACTGGTCGAGTGACTCTGCGCCGAAAATGTAACGGGGCTAAACACACCACCGAAGCTATGGCTTGATGCTTTGCATCAGGGGTAGGGGAGCGTTGTATGTACGTTGAAGGTGTACCGTAAGGAGCGCTGGAGAGCATACAAGTGAGAATGCCGGTATGAGTAACGAAAAGATCAGTGAGAATCTGATCCGCCGAAAGCCTAAGGGTTCCTGAGGAAGGCTCGTCCGCTCAGGGTAAGTCGGGACCTAAGGCGAGGCCGAAAGGCGTAGTCGAAGGACAACAGGTCGAAATTCCTGTACCACCGTAAATCGTTACGAGCGATGGGGGGACGCAGTAGGGTAGTGACGCAGACTGATGGATGTCTGTCCAAGCAGTAAGGCTGATGTGTAGGCAAATCCGCACATCGGAAGGCTGAGCTGTGATGGGGAGTGAAAATTACAGTAGCGAAGGTCATGATCTCACACTGCCAAGAAAAGCCTCTAGCCAGATGAAGGTGCCCGTACCGCAAACCGACACAGGTAGGCGAGAAGAGAATTCTAAGGCGCGCGGAAGAACTCTCGTTAAGGAACTCGGCAAAATGACCCCGTAACTTCGGGAGAAGGGGTGCCCCGGTAGTGTGAATAGCACGAGGGGGCCGCAGTGAAAAGGCCCAAGCGACTGTTTAGCAAAAACACAGGTCTGTGCGAAGCCGTAAGGCGAAGTATACGGGCTGACGCCTGCCCGGTGCTGGAAGGTTAAGGGGAGTGGTTAGGAGCAATCCGAAGCTGTGAACCGAAGCCCCAGTAAACGGCGGCCGTAACTATAACGGTCCTAAGGTAGCGAAATTCCTTGTCAGGTAAATTCTGACCCGCACGAATGGCGTAACGACTTGGGCGCTGTCTCAACGAGAGATCCGGTGAAATTTTAATACCTGTGAAGATGCAGGTTACCCGCGACAAGACGGAAAGACCCCATGGAGCTTTACTGCAGCTTGATATTGAATTTGGGTACGATCTGTACAGGATAGGTGGGAGCCTTTGAAGCATGAGCGCCAGCTTGTGTGGAGGCACCGTTGGGATACCACCCTGATCGTATCTAGGTTCTAACCTGGTGCCCTTAGCGGGTACGGGGACAGTGTCAGGTGGGCAGTTTGACTGGGGCGGTCGCCTCCTAAAGAGTAACGGAGGCGCCCAAAGGTTCCCTCAGAATGGTTGGAAATCATTCGAAGAGTGCAAAGGCATAAGGGAGCTTGACTGCGAGACCTACAAGTCGAGCAGGGACGAAAGTCGGGCTTAGTGATCCGGTGGTACCGCATGGAAGGGCCATCGCTCAACGGATAAAAGCTACCCTGGGGATAACAGGCTTATCTCCCCCAAGAGTCCACATCGACGGGGAGGTTTGGCACCTCGATGTCGGCTCATCGCATCCTGGGGCTGAAGTAGGTCCCAAGGGTTGGGCTGTTCGCCCATTAAAGCGGTACGCGAGCTGGGTTCAGAACGTCGTGAGACAGTTCGGTCCCTATCTGTCGTGGGCGTAGGAAATTTGAGAGGAGCTGTCCTTAGTACGAGAGGACCGGGATGGACGTACCGCTGGTGTACCAGTTGTTCCGCCAGGAGCACCGCTGGGTAGCTATGTACGGACGGGATAAGCGCTGAAAGCATCTAAGCGTGAAGCCCCCCTCAAGATGAGATTTCCCAGTATGTAAGACCCCTTGAAGACGACGAGGTAGATAGGCTGGGGGTGGAAGTGCAGCAATGCATGGAGCTGACCAGTACTAATCGGTCGAGGGCTTATCCAATAGCAAGTTTTGAGTCGCGTGAGTTTCGTTTCGAATCTAGTTTTCAAGGAGCAATCCTTGAACAACGTTGAGATTGTCTTTGGAGAGATACCCAAGTGGCTATAAGGGGACCCTCTGCTAAGGGGTTAGGCTGAGTAATCGGTGCGAGGGTTCGAATCCCTCTCTCTCCGCCATCTTTACCTAAGGATGGACAAGCAATCAAAACATGCATAATATGGCGGTGTAGCTCAGCTGGCTAGAGCGTACGGTTCATACCCGTAAGGTCGGGGGTTCGATCCCCTCCGCCGCTACCATATTACCCAGGAGGCTTAGCTCAGCTGGGAGAGCATCTGCCTTACAAGCAGAGGGTCGGGGGTTCGATCCCCTCAGCCTCCACCATATACGCCGGTGTAGCTCAACTGGTAGAGCAACTGACTTGTAATCAGTAGGTTGGGGGTTCAAGTCCTCTCGCCGGCACCATTAATGCTTGGAACCGTGGTGTAGTTGGCCTAACATGCCTGCCTGTCACGCAGGAGATCGCGGGTTCGAATCCCGTCGGTTCCGCCATTAATTTTACAATTAAATAAGGCTCGGTAGCTCAGTCGGTAGAGCAGAGGACTGAAAATCCTCGTGTCGGCGGTTCGATTCCGTCCCGAGCCACCTTTAATCCTGGAGGATTAGCGAAGTGGCCAAACGCATCAGACTGTAAATCTGCTCCCGTACGGGTTCGGTGGTTCGAATCCATCATCCTCCACCAGTTTTACGAGTCATTAGCTCAGTTGGTAGAGCACCTGACTTTTAATCAGGGTGTCGAAGGTTCGAATCCTTCATGACTCATCTTAATTAGAGAGTGATTGATCATTAATTTGATCGGTCACTCTCTTTTTCTCTATTTAGACTAAAGTATGTCAGACTGACGGATACAGAGCGGCGCACATCAAGATATGATAAAATAATGATAAAAAAACACGCAGAGTGGTGACATTTCATACATGAAGCTCATACCTGATCTAAAACAGCAAATTGAAGGCGTTATAGGCACCACATTGGATGAATATGAAATTACGATGTACGAGTGGATGCAGTCTATTGAAAATTTGAGCGGCTTAGACGAAAACAAGCTGAGCTTTATTCGAAGCAAACCTGGAGAACGAGAACTTGATTTCGCAGCAAAATCATATATATCCTCAGATTTAAATATGGTTAGTTTACACCATGGTGAACGTATCTTTTTTAAAGTTGGTATAAACGAGCAGGAGAATACCGTTGTATGCTGGGGCTGTAACGCTGCCTCTCTAACAATAGAGACACGACGCCTGATCGAGTTACTGATTATCAGTAATGAGCGGCTGACCCCTATCAATGTTATAAACCAACATAGTGACACAGACAAGCGGTTATCATCACTGGGTGTATGGCTTCAGGAGCAGATTAAAGCTTATCGAACTGGCAGTCACAAGCCACTGCCCGATCCATATGCTGCTTTTTCTGATTTTCAGGAAGAGAAAATTATTTTCCTGCTGCAGGGGGAAACACCTGATTCTCAGCGTGTAGACTCGAAAGTGTTGAACAAGCTGTTAGAAAGTTATTTTGGCGAAGATATTACATTAATTCCCCTTGGTGAGCAGGAATGGCTTTTCATGGGCAATGAAGAAATTGTTACTGGGGAAGCGGATGATGACACTGCAGAGGCGAGAAAAGATTCGCTCCATGCATTTTGTTTGGGGTTGTACGAGCTGGTGGCGAGTGAGTTTGCAGGTGTGTTTCATCTATCTGCTTCACTGCCGTGTATTCCCAAAGAGGTTTTGGTACAGACAGCTTCTCTTCTGCAGGAGAGTATGCAGCTTGGTCGCTCCTTTCATGTTACGCAGCATATTCATCTTCCTTGGAATCTGCAGCTGGAGCAGTTGGTAGCAAGTATATCAGAGCAGCAGCGGATACGCTTTATTCAGGAAACCGGCAAGGGTACACTTATTTTTAATGATAGCGAGACAATCGCCACACTGGAGACATTCTTTGGTTTGGACTGTAACGTTAGCGAGACAGCTAAGCGCTTATTTATCCATCGCAATACACTCGTGTACCGTTTGGATAAGATTAAACAGGAGATTGGTTATGATGTCAGACACTTCAAAAGTGCGATGATTGTGCAGCTTTTACTGCTGATGTACAAAGTGACGAAAAAGAGCTGATATTTTTGTGCAGTTTGCGAATAGTCAGATAACCAAGCGATAGGGTATTATAAAACTACAAATTGTATTCGATTACAAAATGATCTCTGAGGAGGCAACAATCATGGCAGGAGTACGTTTAGAGCATATTTTCAAAAAATACCCGGGTTCTGATAAAGCAACTGTAGTTGACATTAACCTGGACATTAAAGACAAAGAGTTTCTGGTACTGGTAGGTCCGTCCGGTTGTGGTAAATCAACAACACTGCGTATGATCGCAGGCCTTGAGGAAATTTCTGAAGGTAAACTCTATATCGGTGACCGTGTCGTGAATGATGTTGCACCTAAAGACCGTGATATCGCGATGGTATTCCAATCCTACGCCTTGTATCCGCATATGAGCGTATATCAAAACATGGCATTTGGTTTGAAATTGCGTAAGGTCAAAAAAGACGAGATCGACAAACGTGTACGTGAAGCAGCTAAGATCCTCGATATCGAGCACTTGCTTGAGCGTAAACCTAAAGCATTGTCCGGTGGTCAACGTCAGCGTGTCGCTTTGGGACGTGCGATTGTCCGTGACCCACAAGTCTTCTTGATGGATGAGCCGCTTTCCAACTTGGATGCTAAACTCCGTGGACAGATGCGTGCGGAAATCACTAAGCTTGCTAAACGTTTGGAAACAACCGTTATTTACGTAACGCATGACCAGATCGAAGCAATGACGATGGGTGATCGGATTGTCGTTATGAAGGATGGTATCATCCAACAAGCAGCTTCTCCTGAAGAGCTGTACAATCACCCGGCGAACCTGTTCGTAGCTGGTTTCATCGGTTCCCCGACAATGAACTTCATCTCGGGTAAACTGGCTGAGCAAGGATCAAGCCTGCACTTTGTAGCTCCTGGTGTGGACGTTGAGATTCCACAAGGTAAAGCACAAGTGTTGAAATCCAAAGGATATGCTGCTAAAGAAGTGATCATGGGCGTTCGTCCAGAAGACATTCACGAAGAGCCGGTATTCCTGGAAGCTTCCCCGAACTCTGTATTCTCTACTCACGTAGATGTAACAGAGAACCTGGGTCACGAAATGCTCCTCTACTTGAGCGGTGTAGGTAATGACACTACAATCGCACGTGTAGACGGACGTTCCAATACTCGTGATGGTTCTACAGTTAAAATGGCCATCGACATGAACAAAGTTCATATCTTTGACAAAGAGACTGAAGTAAACGTACTTCTTCAAGACTAATTTTACTGAAGATTCTCGGAAACGACGAAATCTGGAAGTAACGCAATTATATAATGTAAATCGAGCCCCTTCCGTTTATGCTGGAAGGGGCTTTTTTATAAAGAGCTTGAAGAGCAGGAATACGGGACTTCGGCGATTGCAATCGATCCAAAATTCATTTAAGATTATTTGAAGGTCTGTCCTATAAATGCCGCACGCTGGTGTATACAAGAGTGCCATTTCAAGGACAAAATGACTTGTCTGTGAATCATGTTGTGAATGCGCTAATAATGGAAAGAAATGATACACGAATTGAGGTACATAGAGGCACAGCGAATGCTGAAAGGAAGAGACAAATGGCGAAAAAAGTGAAAGTATCCGAATTGGTACAGCAGTTTCAGATGGAAGTTGTTTCGGGTTCTCAGGGATTAAAAAGATATATTACGGTAGATGACCTTAACCGTCCTGGTCTGGAGATGGCAGGTTACTTTGAATATCATCCCAAAGAGCGGGTACAACTGCTGGGAAGAACAGAGCTGGCCTTTTTTGCCATGCTGCCTGAACATGAGCGTCGTGAACGTATGCAGCGTCTGTGTACCGAGGAGACACCTTGTATTGTCGTTACACGCGGATTGGAAGTTCCACAGGAACTGATAGATATCAGTGAAGAACAGAATCTGGCCGTACTTCGGAGCAACATGGCTACGACCATTCTTTCGAGCCGGATCACTGGTTTTCTCGAAGGTAAGCTGGCACCTACCGCGACGATTCACGGTGTACTGTGTGATGTATATGGCGTAGGTATGCTGATCACAGGCAGCAGCGGTATTGGTAAGAGTGAAACGGCTCTTGAACTTGTAAAACGGGGTCACCGCTTGATTGCCGATGATGCGGTGGAGATCCGCCAAACGTCGGACTTTCAGCTGCACGGTACCGCACCAGAGTTGATCCGTCACCTGCTGGAGATCAGGGGTGTAGGTATTATCAATGTAATGACGTTGTTTGGTGCAGGGGCTGTACGAAACAACAAACGGATCACATTAGTTGTGCGCCTGGAAGCATGGCAGCAGGATAAACAGTATGACCGTCTGGGACTGGATGAAGAGACAACACGTATTATTGATACCGATGTACCACTGGTTACGATTCCCGTTCGTCCGGGACGAAATCTGGCTGTAATCATTGAAGTAGCAGGTATGAATTACCGCCTGAAACAGATGGGACTTAACGCTGCACTCCAGTTCACAAACAAGCTGACAGCAACCATTTCAGAAGATATGGAAGATATGGATTAAGAAGGATGAAGTGAAGTACTGCACATGATCAGCTGCAATAGAAAGATAGAACATATCAAGCTGCAATGTCATTAGGAAGCATGACACATGGCAGTCTGAACTCTTTCAAACAGGAGGATGGGGTCAGGCTGCACAAGGTCATGCTTAAAGATGTGAATTGATAGGAGTGTGAATGAATGGATACATTATTACTGTTGAACCCGATTGCGTTTTCTATAGGCGCATTAAAGGTTCACTGGTATGGACTTATCTTGGGTACTGCGGCACTTTTGGGTCTGCTGCTGCTTATTCGGGAGGGCAAGCGATATAACATTCCCCAAGAAGTATTCATGGATATGGTTTTGTGGGGTGTGCCGTCTGCCATTATTGCCGCCCGCATCTACTTCGTGGCATTTAAATGGGAGGATTATAAAGATAACTTCTGGGATGTATTTAAAATATGGAACGGTGGTATTGCAATCTACGGTGCCCTCATTGGTGCCGTTATATGTGGATTCATTTTCTTCCGTCATAAAGGATATAACTTCTGGCGTATGGCGGACATCTGTGCACCTGGGCTGCTTGTTGGACAGATGATCGGACGTTGGGGGAACTATGTCAATCAGGAGGCATATGGCGGTCCTGTTGAAGAGTCCTTTTTAAGAGACAAGCTTCACCTGCCGGACTTTATTGTCAATCAAATGAATGTGGAGGGTGTATTCCGTCATCCGGCCTTCTTGTATGAGTCGGTATGGTGTTTTGTCGGATTAATTCTGCTGTTTGTGCTTCGCCGTCAGAAGTTTATGCGCTCAGGCGAGCTGTTCATGTCCTATTTCATCTGGTATTCGGTCGGCCGATTCTTTATTGAAGCACTGCGTACGGACAGTCTCGCATTCCAAGCTCCGGACTGGATCGCTTCATTTGTGAACGGACTGTGGTCCCCAATGACTGCATTGGGGTTTGAGCAAGGATATCTGGACCCGGCATATGGTAACGTCAGAATCTCGCAGCTGCTGTCTCTGGGTATTATTGCTGCCGCTATTGTGTTTATTGTGGTAAGAAGAGTGACAGGGAAAGCAAATGCCCGTTACAGTGATCCGATTGTTTCGTCGAAAGTTCCTGCTGATGATTTAGAGCACACAGGTAAGGCGGCTGGCGTAGGGGAAAAGGGAACAATAACGCCAAGCCCTGCTGAAGATGATTCAAAGCAAGTTGAAGATAAAAAGGAGTAATGCAGTGTGATTAACACGGTACTGTTTGATCTGGACGGAACAATTATTGATACCAATGAGCTGATTATCAACTCATTCCTGCATGTTATGGAAGGCTGGAATCATGCTTCCCCATGGACAAGGGAACAGATCATTCCGCATATGGGAGGCACATTGGAGCAGCAAATGCGAACCTTTTCAGGTCAGGAAGAGGTGTCAGAATACGTTAAAGGATATCGAGCCTATAATGATATTCACCATGAAGCGATGGTTCGACCTTTTCCCCATGTAATCGAGGTTGTAGAGGCTCTGGATCAAGCAGGCATCATAATGGGTGTGGTAACTACCAAGATTCGTCCTTCCACATTAAAGGTGCTGGAGCGCTTTGATCTGCTTAAATATATGAAGTCCATTGTCACAGTGACGGATGTAACCCATCCCAAACCGCATGCGGAACCCGTTCAAAAAGCGATGGCAGAATTGGGTTCCAACCCCGCCCACACCCTGATGGTGGGTGATAGCCCTGTTGATATTCAATCGGCACAAAATGCGGGTGCACTCTCCGCCGGTGTGGCTTGGTCACTTAAAGGAGAGCAGGTACTGAACGGATATAAACCGGATTACATTTTGCATGATATGAGAGATTTGCTGGACATAGTTCTCACAGAAACGGGCCGTTCATGAGAAAAGTAACCCGCTATCCGGTAGAAAGTCAGAATGCACTTTGGCATATCTACAAAACCGTGAGCCCGTGGAAGGGCGTGCGTAATTTTATCTGGATTCAGCTGTCGCGGTACTGCCCTGTGCTGCCCCTTAAGAACTGGATATATCGGCGAATGCTTGGTATGAAGGTGGGGGACCATACGGCTTTTGGTCTGATGGTGATGGTGGATGTATTTTTCCCGGAGAAAATAACGATTGGTGAAAACTCAGTCATTGGTTACAATACCACGATTCTGGCTCACGAGTATCTCATTAAGGAGTACAGACTCGGTGAAGTCATTATCGGAGATAATGTACTGATCGGGGCGAATACAACCATCCTTCCAGGGATAACGATCGGAGACGGAGCGGTAGTTGCTGCCGGGGCTGTCGTGCATAAGAACGTGGCTCCAGGTGCTTTTGTTGGAGGTAATCCTTTGCGTGATTTATCACGTCCGGCAGACTTGCCGGAAGAAATGGTGTTCAAAACGGATGAACCTTCGCAGCGAAAGGTTCATTAAGTTTGGAGATCGTCAAACCATATTAACCATAGACAATGCTGCATAAAAAGATACATGATGCAAAGGATGAAGGGAAGAGCTGCTGAGGGCAGCTTTTTTCGTATACAAAACTTCACATATAACCAATGAACCAGGAGCAAATTGAAAGAACATCGGACTGGACAAGCTTGGGCTGGATGATCATGTGTGAAAGGTAGTTTTGTTGACGATCGAGCGGCATTCATGTTATCATATCCCATATCCTTTAGTTTGTTAGCACTTTACCATATGAAAGTATATGTGGTTAGTGATTAACAAGTAATAGTGAAGACCGGACTAACGTATAAAATGTGTGAACGTTAAGGCCTCTGTTAAGTTAAGAGATGTATGAGGCTTTACTGTGAATCAGGGTAACTAACATAGAATGGGGATTTGTCATACATAAATCCTGTGGAGATAGAGCGATATAAATAATGACGAACACAATCTGCGGTTAAAAGATTATTCGTTCATCGAGGTGTAGGTACAAGTATCTATAGATCAATTTATGTAATAATTCTAATCCATTATTCAAATCCATGACTCGGGGTGAATCATACCAATGTCCAAACCAAAAGGCTTTGAAAAACCAACCGGCTTCCGTGATTATACACCACATGTAGTATCCAAACTGCGAATGGTTGAACGAAATGTACTGGAATGCATGGAACGCTGGGGATACCGCCAGATTATAACACCAACAATTGAATACTACGACACAGTAGGGGTAGCCAGTTCGACATCGGACCGCAAACTGTTTAAATTGCTGAACAGCCGGGGAACGACACTGGTACTGCGATCTGATCTGACTGCTCCGATAGCGCGGGTGGTATCATCGATGCTCAAGGATGAGGCACTTCCGCTGCGTTTATCCTATCATGCGAATGTTTTTCGCTCCATAGAAGAGGAAGCCGGACGTGAGGCTGAATTTTTCCAGACAGGTGTGGAGCTTGTAGGGGACGATTCCCCGGAGGCCGACGCGGAAGTGGTCGCACTTGCAATTGCTTCACTACAGGCAGCGGGTGTATCTTCTTTCAAGATAGCAATGGGACACATGGGCTTTCTGAACGGATTGCTGGAGGAAGTAATTCCAGGTCAGACGGCTGAGCAGGAGCAGTTGAAGGAAGGGCTGCTGGGACGAGATTATGTCGGGTATCGCCAATCCATCGAAGCATTACATCTGGAGTCAAAGCAAAAACAACAGCTTGAAGCAATACTGCGTCTGCGCGGCGGGAAAGAAATCTGCACCCATGCAGGCGAGCTCAGCTCAAGTGTTGAAGCGGCCGAGTCCATTGCACATTTGTGCGCCGTATTTGAGGTGCTGGAGGCGTATGGGGTCTCGGAACATGTGCTGATCGATCTGACGATGATCGGGGATTTCTCCTATTATACAGGCATGACATTTGAAGGGTACGCAGCAGAGCTGGGATCTCCGGTATGCAGCGGTGGGCGATATGACAATCTACTGCAGCAGTTCGGGCGTGCTCTTCCGGCTACCGGCTTTGCGTTGAAAACGAATCGTATTATTGATGGTGTTCACGGCATTAGTATTGAGGAAAAGAAGCCGGTTCGTATCGAATACAGCCCGGAGCGGCGAGCGGAAGCCTTAGCCGAAGCAGCAAGACTGCGCAGTTTGGGTCAGAATGTAGTCACATCTCTTCTTGATGATAAAAGGCCAAAAGCAGTGGCAAGTGGGACAGATGCGAAACAGGCTGAACAGGTCATTATCTATGGATCAAAACAAGGAGGACAATAAGATGTCGGATATTCTCAAGGTGGCTATGCCCAAAGGCCGTATCTATAAAAAGGCCTCCAAGCTGTTTCGTGAAGCAGGACTTGATATTCCTGAGGATGTAGATGATACCCGTAAACTGGTTATCGAAGTACCTGAAGCCGGGATGGAGTTCATTATGGCCAAACCTGTCGATGTACCAACGTATGTGGAGTACGGTGTTGCCGATATTGGCATTGTCGGGAAAGACGTGCTGCTTGAGGAAGATCGGGATGTGTATGAGCTTTTAAATCTGGGGATTGCGCAGTGCCGTATGTCTGTGATTGGGCTTCCGGACTGGAAGGCGGGTATCCAGCAGCGGGTTGCTACGAAATATCCGAACATCGCTTCCCAGTACTTCCGTGAGCAGGGACAGCAGGTTGAGGTTATTAAATTGAATGGTTCCATCGAGCTTGCTCCCCTGATCGGTCTGGCTGACCGAATCGTCGATCTGGTCGAGACAGGACAGACGCTGCGTGAGAATGGGCTTGTGGAGATGACGGAGATTCTGAATATTACCAGCCGTCTCATTGCAAATCGCGTCAGTTATCGCATGAAAAATGCCCGAATTCAGTCCCTGTGTGATGCACTTCAAATGGTGATTCCGAGCGGTAATGAAGTTTCTACGGGAAGTGCGAGAAGATAATGAGCAGATAAGTAAAGAATGATGCGCACAAGTCAGGTAAACAAGGATAGCAGATAGGAATAGAGTCAACAGCACATAGATATGTGAACGGTACTATTTATATAGGAAATAGATAACGTAAGGAGGTTGTACGAATGAAGATTGTACCAGCACGGCAATTTGATCTGAAGCGGGAAGTAGAGTACGGTACGCCGGAGCAAAATGAAGCGGTACGGCGCATTGTCGCAGACATTCGCCGTGAAGGGGATGCAGCGCTGCTGCGTTATACAGAGCAGCTGGATCGCACACAGCTGACGGCTGCGGGACTGCGCGTGCCGCAGGAGGAGCTCCAGGCGGCGTATGAAGCCGTGGAGCCATCGTTTGTGACGGCGATTCGCCAAGCCGCCGCCAATATTCGTGCGTTTCATGAGAAGCAGAAACGCAATTCGTGGATGGACTGGCAGCCGGACGGCAGTCTGCTCGGCCAGATTATTCGGCCGCTGAAACGAGTCGGCGTGTATGTCCCTGGAGGGAAAGCAGCGTATCCATCGTCGGTGCTGATGAATGTCATTCCGGCACAGGTTGCAGGCGTGCCGGAGATTGTGCTTGTCACACCGCCGGCGACGAACGGTGGAGAAGGCATTGACCCGTACATTCTCGTGGCTGCCGCGGAAGCAGGTGTGAACGAGATGTACCGGGTAGGCGGCGCGCAGGCGATCGCCGCTCTTGCTTACGGCACGGAGAGTATTGCCCCGGTCGACAAGATCTGTGGACCGGGTAACATCTACGTGGCGCTCGCGAAGCGCGAGGTGTATGGGGCCGTCGATATTGACAGTATCGCTGGGCCTAGTGAGATTGTGGTGCTCGCCGATGATACGGCGAACCCTGTTTATGTCGCTGCGGACCTGCTGTCGCAGGCGGAGCATGACGAGATGGCATCGGCCATTCTCGTCACGAATTCGGCCGTGCTGGCGGAAGCTGTGCAGGCCGAGGTGCAGCGGCAGCTGGAAGTGCTGCCGCGGCGCGATATTGCTGCTGCTTCCGTGGAGCAGCATGGGGCGATTATCGTCGTCGATTCGATCGATGAGGGAATCGATGTTGTGAACCGGCTTGCACCCGAGCATCTGGAGATTATGGTGCAGGAGCCGATGGCTTACGCCGGCCGAATCGAGAATGCCGGTGCAATCTTTCTCGGGCCGTACAGCTCCGAACCGGTGGGCGATTACTTTGCCGGACCGAATCATATTATTCCGACCAATGGAACTGCCCGGTTCAGTTCACCGGTAGACGTGGATGATTTTATCAAAAAATCGAGTCTGATTTATTATAGTAAAGAGGCACTGCTGCAGAACGGTGCAGCTATCATCGAATTAGCCCGACATGAGGGGCTTGAAGGACATGCTCGCGCAATTGCTGTACGCTTACAACAGGAAGGAAAGGCGGAATCGGACAATGGATAATCAGAATAAGAGTGCAGAAAACGGAGTGCAGCTTCAAAATCAAGGGACAGTGCGTCAGGCAGAGGTAGATCGCAAAACAAACGAGACGAATATCCAGCTGTCATTCAACGTAGATGGCACGGGACAATCCAATATTGAGACGGATGTACCGTTTCTGAATCATATGCTCGATCTGTTCACAAAGCATGGACAATTCGATCTTAACGTACAGGCTCGGGGAGATATCGATATTGATGATCACCATACGGTTGAAGACATTGGCATCTGTCTGGGACAGACGCTGTATCAAGCGCTGGGCGATAAACGCGGAATTAAACGTTATGCCAGTGTGTTTGTACCGATGGACGAAGCGCTTGCTCAGGTTATCATTGATGTGAGCAACCGTCCGCACTTTGAATACCGGGCCGAGTACCCGTCGCAGCAGGTAGGCAGCTTTTCTACAGAGCTGGTGCATGAATTTCTTTGGAAACTGGCGCTCGAAGCGCGGATTACGCTGCATGTCATTGTGCACTACGGTCAGAACACACATCACATGATTGAAGCGGTCTTCAAGGCTCTCGGACGTGCGCTGGATGAAGCGACGATGATCGATCCACGAGTAACCGGCGTGCCTTCCACGAAGGGAGTGCTGTAGACAATGGCGATTGCAATTGTCGATTACGGTATGGGGAACCTGCACAGCGTCGGCAAAGCGGTCGAACGTCTTGGCTATGAAGCGCTGGTCACAGGTGAGCGGGAAGCTATTCTTGCCGCTGATGGCGTTATTTTGCCGGGGGTAGGTGCCTTTGGTGATGCAATGGTGCATTTGCGAGAAACAGGTCTGGATGGAGTCGTAAAAGAAGCGGCTGCCGGACTGAAACCGCTGCTTGGCATCTGTCTGGGCATGCAGCTGCTGTTCAGTACGGGTGAGGAACACGGCGAGCATGAGGGACTGGACATTTTGCCGGGAAAAGTAGTGCGCTTCGCACCAAGTGAACTGAAGGTTCCTCATATGGGATGGAACCGTTTGGAATTTTTACATCCTGAAAATCCGCTCTTCGCGGGTTTGGATGCCGGGCATGTTTATTTTGTACACTCGTATCATGCAATTACCGAGAACAAGGACGATCTGCTGGCCGTTACGGATTACGGACATCCGGTTACTGCGATCGTAGGCCGAGGATCAAACTTCGGTATGCAGTTCCACCCTGAGAAGAGCGGTGAACTTGGCATGAAACTGCTCAGCAATTTCCTGTCTTTGACGGGGGCATCGGGAACAGCCTAATTTATAATTGTCTATCTAAACAAGATTTGTATTATCTTATGATCGAATTTCATTAGAATTGAATCCTGTTTTTAAATGTATTCAACTTGAAGTTACATGAAAGTTTAATCGAAATTCAATCGAATCTACACTTAGGAGGCCTTGTATGTCATCTTTTATCTTATACCCGGCAATCGATATCCGGGACGGCAAATGTGTAAGATTGGTGCAGGGAGATTATAATCAGGAAACCGTATATAACGATGACCCGGTTCAGGTTGCCCTTAACTGGGAGAAGCAGGGTGGTACATATGTTCATCTGGTGGATCTGGATGGAGCAAAGGCGGGACACCCGGTTAATGACGAGCTGATTGGACGTATTGCATCTGCTGTGAATGTACCTGTGCAGGTTGGCGGCGGACTTCGTACAATTACTGACGTTGAACGTTTGCTGGGGCTAGGCGTAAGCCGATTGATTATCGGGACAGCTGCTATTGAGGATCGTGCTTTTACAGAAGAAGTATTAGGACGTTACGGAGATAAAGTGGCCATTGGTATTGATGCGCGTAATGGTTATGTTGCCACTCGTGGATGGCTTGAAACTTCCGAGGTACAGGCTGAAGTGCTGGCGAAGGAACTCGCTGCGTATGGAGCGGAAACATTTATCTTTACGGACATTTCCCGTGACGGTATGATGCAGGGGCCTAATGTTGAGGCGATTGTGTCCCTTGCCAAAGCAAGCGGACGGACAGTTATTGCTTCTGGCGGTGTCAGTGTGATGGATGATTTGCTTCGTTTGAGTCAACATGCATCTGATGGTGTTGGCGGAGCCATTGTAGGCAAAGCCCTGTATACAGGCAGTATTGATCTGGCTGAAGCAGTGCGTTTGGTGAACAAGTAACGGATAATCGGGTAGAGAGGAAGAGGGAGCATGCTGGCAAAAAGAATCATTCCCTGTCTGGACGTGAAGGACGGCCGGGTCGTTAAAGGCGTGAACTTTGTCAATCTCCGCGATGCGGGTGATCCGGTAGAGCTGGCGGCACTGTATGACCGCGAGGGAGCGGACGAACTTGTATTTCTCGATATCTCCGCATCGGTGGAGGGCCGTGAAACGATGGAGGAAGTTGTAAGACAGACGGCAGGTGAGATCGCGATTCCTTTTACGGTAGGAGGCGGGATCTCCAAAGTAGAGGACATGAAGCGTATTTTGCGTGCAGGTGCGGATAAAATTGCAGTAAATACTGCGGCGGTCCTTAATCCTCAGATCATTGCGGATGGTGCACGCCGTTTTGGCTCGCAATGTATCGTCGTTGCCATTGATGCCAAGTATAACGAAGCTTGGGGCGAGTGGGAAGTCTATACCCATGGCGGGCGGAAACCATCCGGCATTAAAGCTTTGGAGTGGGTTAAACAAGTCGAGGAGCTGGGTGCGGGAGAAATTCTGTTAACCAGCATGGACGCAGATGGTACGAAGGACGGTTTTGATTTGAAGCTGACCGCTGCTGTTTCGGAATCGGTACGTATTCCAGTCATTGCGTCAGGTGGTGCAGGCAAGGAGTCTCACTTCTATGATGTTTTCACAACAGGCAAAGCGGACGCAGGTCTGGCCGCAACCATCTTTCACTACAAAGAAATTGGCGTACCGGCATTAAAACAACAATTAAGAGAACAAGGAGTGGAAATCCGTGACTAAAGTAAGTGATGAGATCAAGGAACAGCTCTCCTTGGAGCAGGTTGTGGAACACATCCGTTGGGATGAAGGATTGGTTCCTGCCATTGTGCAGGATGTGGATACCCGCAGAGTATTAATGATGGCTTATATGAATCGTGAATCGCTGAAGCTGTCGCTGGAGTCTGGAGAAACCTGGTTCTGGTCGCGTTCGCGCCAAGAGCTATGGAATAAAGGAGCAACCTCTGGCAATGTCCAGAAGATCGTTTCCTTGAAATATGACTGTGACGGCGATACGCTGCTGGTTGAGGTTAAACCGAAGGGACCGGCCTGCCATACAGGTGCATTAACTTGTTTCCATAATGAAATTATCGGTTTACCAGAAAGTGAGTCAGACCAAGATAACAAAGAAGAAGCGGGGAGCTCGGCAAACTCCAACAAGGCCTCTTCAACTGCTGCTGAGCGACGCTTTGAGGTATTGGCAGAACTGGAATCTGTCATTGCTGAGCGTGAGCGCGAACGTCCGGAAGGTGCATATACCACGTATCTGTTTGATAAAGGTGTCGATAAAATCCTGAAAAAGATCGGTGAGGAAGCTTCCGAAACGATTATTGCTGCCAAAAACAAAGATAATGACGAGCTTCGTCTCGAGGTCAGTGACCTGATGTATCACCTGCTCGTGCTGCTGCAGGAGCGCAAGCTGCCTCTGGATGACATCATGTCTGAGCTGAGCCGCCGACACGAACGGCCGCGCCGCGACTAGGAGGCGAATCTTTAATGCGCATAGACTACCATACTCATCATGAACGCTGCGGACATGCGGTGGGCAAGCTGGAAGAATACGTGCAGCGCGGAATCGCTATCGGTCTGTCCCAGATTGGATTGTCTGATCATATGCCGCTCCTGCATGTGGATCCGGCTGAATACTATCCCGAGATGGCTATGCCTATGGATGAGCTGCCGCGATATGTTGAGGAGTGTTTCTCTCTGAAGGAACGATACCGTGGGCAGATTGATGTCCGTGTTGGTCTTGAAGGTGATTATATCGAAGGCTTTGAATCAGAGATTCGTTCGATCATTGAACGTTATCCATGGGATTATGTCATTGGCTCCGTTCATTTTCTGGGTGAATGGGATATTACCGATTTCCGTCAGACTCACCATTGGGAAGGCAAAGATATCCTTGAGGTATACCGACAATATTATGATGCTGTGAGCAAATCGGCTGCTTCTGGTCTGTATGATATTATAGGACATTCGGATGTCATCAAAAGGTTTGGTTATGTACCGCCGCTTGAGCAGACCGAGGAACGCATTGCACTGGAGGATGCGGCTCTGCAAGCTGTGGCCAAAAGCGGCTGTGCTATGGAACTGAATGCCTCAGGCTTGTCCAAGCCATGTGCGGAGATGTTCCCAAGCCGGAGAATGCTGACCGAAGCAATTCGATTGGGTGTTCCTCTTACGATGGGATCGGATGCACATGACCCAATGAAGCTGGGCGATAATCTGCCTGAAGCGGAGAAACTTTTACATGAACTTGGATGTGAGCAAGTTGCTGTTTTTGAAAGCCGCCAGCGTTCGTTCATTCCTTTAAATGCAGCCAACAGTGGAGTATAATAGGGGAAAATGAACCTTTTATACAGGTTGGATTCTTCAACTTAACTATAAGGGAATATGATAGGGGATACCCCTCGGGAGGGCATTATGCAGCATTCGTTACGTATTTTTTCCGGTTCATCTAACCCTAAGCTTGCAGAGCAGGTATGCGACAAGCTGGGCGTACAACTGGGCAAGATTAAACTGTCCCGGTTCAAGAGCGGAGAAATATACGTCCATTACGAAGAAACGATCCGCAATTGTGATGTGTTTCTAATACAGTCGTTGTCTCATCCCATTAATGAGCTGTTTGTTGAGCTGCTTGTCATGATTGATGCGGCAAAAAGAGCATCGGCACGCACGGTGAACATTATTGTCCCGTATTACGGGTATGCTCGTCAGGAGCGGAAATCTGCTCCGCGTGAGCCAATCTCGGCCAAGATGGTGGCAGATGTATTAACGACAGCTGGAGCAAGCCGGGTGGTTACGATTGATCTGCATGCTGCAGCTATCCAGGGCTTCTTTAACATTCCGGTAGATCATATGACATCACTAGACTTGATCAGTGAATACCTGCTCAGCAAAGGAATCCAAAATCCAGTCGTGGTTTCTCCTGATGCAGGACGAGCATCGATGGCGGAGAAGCTGGCGAACCGTCTGGATTCACCTTTTGCAATCATGATTAAAAAACGCCCAAGTCATAATGAATCCATCATTACGCATGTGATCGGTGATGTTGAGGGGCGAACACCGATTATTATCGAGGATCTGATTGATACCGGGTCAACCATTGTGAATGTAGTTGAAGGTCTGAAAGAGCGAGGTGCAGAGAACGCGTATGTTTGCGCAACTCACGGCTTGTTCTCGGATGGGGCGGTCAGCAAACTGAATCATCCATCGATTACTGAGGTTGTGGTGACAGATTCGATTGCACTGCCAGAGGATCACCCGGAATGTTTTAAAGTACTGCCTGTTGCACCAATGCTGTCACGAGCCATACGCATCATAGTCGACGGCGGCTCTATGGCTACACTGTTTAAGGATTCAGGTATCTAATTCCATCAAATATACCCGGGTATTCTACGGCCCGATCCTGTCTCAAATACCGTGTCTGAGTTCATCCTGCTCAGCACGGTATTTTTGTTTTGACCCCTTAAAAATCCACGAATCCAATTCCGTGCTTTGCTGTTCGAGAGCTTGTGATATAATAACATAAAACCAAGAAATGATAGCGTTTTATATACATGGATCTGGAAATGAATTGTTACGGATAATAAACAGTAGAACCACGGCTGATGGACATTGGCATCGTGGAGTGAGGAGTGGGGTCTATTGTCGCGCACCTGGTATTATCGGCTGCTCTTTTCGTACTTCCCTATATTTTTCTTTACAATGACCATACTCATTTTTATTGCTTTTGTTTTTATTAATGATATCTCCAGGGAAGAAACCCGGAAGGCTGATCGGATATCTTCCAGTTATCTTGCCACTACGCTGGATCATACAATACGTGACATTGAACTGGCTGTGACAGAAAAAGTACAGTACGAGCCGGCGTACAGGCTGTATTTTAACAATAACAATCCGAATAATTCGGACACGGTTTATACTATTGCACAAAATTTGCGTGAGATGATTAACTCTTCTTCCTGGATTCAGTCCATATATCTCTATGACAAGCAGAACGAGCGTGTTATAACGGTAAGCGGCTCCAGAGAAGTGGAGAGTTTTGGAGATAAGGCATGGATTGATCGGATTCTAAGTGGTTCTACAGGTCAGGGCTGGCAGCCTGTTCGGGAGATTGAATGGGATGATGTGCAGAGGACACCTGTGCAGGTGTTGACGGTAAATAAAGAAATGCCACTGCCTTTTGGCTCAGAGGGTGTATTGGTCATCAATATCAAGATGAGCAGTATCAAGCAGAGTGTGGACAGCATGGTCAATGGGAAACTCTCTTTCCTGACGATAACCGATCAGGAGGGCAGGGTCATCTATGATGCCCATTCGGATCGGGAGAGTGCTGCCGAAGGTACCAAGTTAAATGAATTAACTTTGGAGAGATTTGGTTGGACTCTGAGCAGTGGGATCAAAGCTGGGAATCTGTTTGGCTGGGTATCTGTCGTTTCGTATGTGTGGGTGTTCATTGCGGTCTTGACCGTGATTTGCGCAATCATCTATATCGTGTATGTGACCCGGCGTAACTACAAGCCGATCCAGATCATTATGAACCGGATTGAATCTCAACAAATTCGCGCATTTGAGCAATCCGGTGCACGTATGGATGAGATGAAGATGATCGATGGCGTGCTTGAAAACCTGATTAATCATATGATGGATTATGATAAAAAGAGCCGGGAAAACGTGCTGATGCAGCGAAGTAAACTATTTAGCGCGCTGCTGCATGGTGAGCACGTAGACAATGCTGCTGGGCAGCTGTATGAGGTGTCCCCATTTGATGGGGCTCATGAAGCTTCTCGTTTTATCGTGGTTGTCGGGGATATTAACCGTTATGAAAAAGGATTTCAGGAGAAATTCACCAGAGGTGAGCAAAATACACTGAAATTCGCTCTGATGAATGTATTACAGGAGCTGTCCCGGGATACGGAGGTACAGTGCTGGACGGAGTGGATCAGTGCTGATCGTATTGCTATTCTGTTCTTTTCAAAAGAAGATGGGCAGCAGGGCCAGGACTTGTCCAAGCAAATTCGGCTTGTCGCTGAGGAATGTAAATCCTGGGTAGAGCAGAATCTCCGAATTTCCCTCAGCTTTGGTATTGGACCTGTTGCTGAAGGGATTGGAGCAATTCATCAATCGTTTACCGCGGCTGAAGCGGTGATGCAGCGTAAATTGCTGATGAACGGTGATGTGGGTGAAGCAGAGGCAAGCGAGATGCAGCATCCTCTGCTGGAGACCTACACCTATTTGCAGATGATTGCGGACTTTGTTAAGCGTTTCAGGATGTCGAGCGGACAGTGGAGAGAGCAGCTGGAGGATATCTTCAAAGAATTCGAGCGAAACAAACTGCCGGATGATGAAATTCGATCCCTGATTCAAGCCATGCTCCAGATGCTCAGCCGGGAAGTTTCCATGATGTCGGAAGGATTGCAAAAAGAACTGTCAGAGGAAAACATCAATAATTGGCTGCATGCCATGGAAGAAGCAGAGTCTTTAGAAGATGTGAAGGTGCTGTTGTTTGACAGTCTGACGGATCTCTTCCGCACATACGTGGCGGTTACTGAAACGAAGAGCTACAAAGCAATGGTTAATGAAATGAAAAATTATATTGAGGAGCAGTTCATGAACCCGGATCTGTCGCTAAAACATCTGAGTGACCGTTTTCAAATTTCCGGTAAACATGCCAGTTATCTGTTCAAGACTGAATTCAACATGAAGTTTGTTGACTTTGTGACTGAACTGAGGATGAAAGAAACGGAGAAGCTTCTCCTCAATACAGATCATTCCTTGCAGGATATAGCACTGAAGGTGGGCTATGCGAATGGCATCACATTAGGACGGGTATTCAAACGGGTGACAGGCATTACACCCGGAGACTATCGCCGGATGAAAAGAGATCAAAAAGCAGCAGAGGAGTAATTGATCTGTGCTGCGCTGCGGTAAAATGAAATAGACGTATGTCATTAATTCGAACATGATGAATCCAAGTTTCAAAAAAAGCAGGGTGAATTGAAACGTGAATCTCCATAAGCAGGAGAGATATCATACGTTTTGATTTACCCTGTTTGTTTTATTTTAGCTCCGCAAAAATGAAAGCGCTTGAAAAATTGCGAAACAAACACATAACTTTCATGGTTATGTCAGGAGATGTGTCATAAGGATTGCCTTTTGATGGATACGAATTTAGGCAGTGTGGGAAAATGGTTTGTCGCCATCTGTTCGGAATAAGGGTATATAGTGCCAGTAAAGCCTGATGCCATGCGGTTTTCTGGAATTTCAGCAGTCTGCGAAAATAGGCCATCATGCAAACCATAACACGTTTAGCGCTCTACCCGAATTTAGTTTGTTGTCAGGCTGCACATTAGTATGGAATACTCAGGGCAAGCTTTAAAACATTCACGTAAAGCCAAAGGGGATGAACAGAATGACAAGAAAAGGGAGTCTAAAGAAGTTAATGGGTTTGGCACTTACAGCAGTAATGGGTGTCTCACTACTTGCGGGGTGCGGATCTTCAGAGAACAAATCAGCAGAAGGCGGAGCAGCTGGTGATGGAAAACGCGTCACATTAAAGGTGGAGCTTTTCGACCGTGGTAAAACACCTTCTCAGTACACGATCTCCAACAACTTTATCTCTCAAATGATTCAAAAGAACTTTGGTGACCCGAACAACATTGACGTACAATTCGTACCTGTTCAACGTTCTGAGGAAGTAACCAAGCTGAACGTTCTTATGGCTAGTGCTTCGGACGTTCCGGATATTGTCTTCGTTTATGACTCCAGCGTGTTCTACCGCTATGCACAGCAGGGCGGCTTGACAGATGTAGGTGATCTGATTAATCAGTATGGACCGAATCTGAAAAAGTTTTTGGGCGAAGATACATTAAAGTTCGGTCAAGTGGAAGGACAGCAGTTTGCTATTCCGGGTAAACGTGCGATTACCGCTCGTTACAGTTCCTTCATTCGTCAAGATTGGTTGGATAAACTGGGAATGCCAGCACCTAAAACAACAGATGAGTTGTATGCGACACTGAAAGCATTCAAAGAAAAAGATCCTGGCCAAATGGGAAGCCAAAACATCCCTATGGGTATGGGACTGGCTCCAGCTTCTTATGAGCCGTTGATTTATTCTTTCATTAAGCCAATTGCTGGAGACAAGACATATGCTCAACGCTATGAGCTGCCTCTGCATGAAGGATTCAAAGAGTCCATGCAATTCCTGAACAAGCTGTACAACGAAGGTCTGATCAGCAAGGATTTCAGCTTGGATAAAGATAAAACCCAGTTAAATAAAGACATTGCAAATGGAAATGTTGGTTTCTTCTCTGAAGATGTTGACTCCATTTTCTGGCCGGATGGATCTTATGAATTGTTGAAAAAGAACAAACCGGACAGCAACTTGGCTCCACTGGATGCATACACCAATGCTAATGCGGATGGAAAACACATCAAATCCCGTTATGGATCAAATGGGATGTACATCATGATTCCGAAGAGCAGTGAACGTGCAGCAGAAGCGATTAAATATCTGGATTGGATGGCATCTGACAAAAACCTCACTGACATCTACGATGGTGTAGAAGGCGAGAACTATGATCTGGTAGATGGTATTCCAGTAGCTAAAGCAGACGCTACTCAAGAAGCAAAAGATCGTCTGTTCAATGCAGGGGATACAGCGATTATTTCCAATGGTAAAAACCTTGGTGATCAAGCAATGAACGAAAAAGCATGGATCATGGGATTCCCGCCAGCGAACCAGGAAATTTTGAAAAAAGCTCTTGAAGTCGCAAATACAGATACGGTTGGACCAATTGTCTTCAGCAAGCCGATTCAAGCAGAGATGAAGTACAGCACAGCACTGACAGACAAATTGGACGTTATTATCGTAAAAACAGCAATGGCAAAACCTGAAGAATTTGATGCCGTATACGAAAAAGAAATGGCTGACTACATGTCCTTGGGCGGATCAGAGCTGAAGAAAGAACTGGAAGCTGCTGAACAATAAGCAGAAATGAAATGTCTGTAAATTGAAGTGTTTCGAGGAGGCTTGTGCCGCCGCTCAGGCGGCGGCATAACGTTTCTTCGTTTGTGAGGAGGAGAGAGAGACATGACCACATACTTGAAGAGATACTGGCAGCTGTATGCGTTAATTTCATTGCCTCTGATTTACTTTATCATTTTCCGTTATGGACCGATGTATGGTGTGCAGATCGCGTTTAAAGACTTCAACTTGTTTCAAGGGATTAACGGTAGTGAGTGGATCGGTTTCGATGCTTTTCGCGAGGTATTCGCAATGCCGGATTTCTACACTACATTACGCAATACGTTTATGCTGAATTTTCTTGATCTGATCGTTTCATTCCCTGCTCCAATTATTCTGGCTATTATGCTCTATGAGGTAAGGTTCAAATGGTTTAAGAAAATTTCACAAACTATTCTGTACATTCCTCACTTTATCTCCTGGGTTATCATCGGGGGGATTGTATACCAACTATTTGGAAATCAATCCGGTATGGTCAACGGTATACTGGAGAGCATGGGCCTGAATTCAATTCCATTTTTGACTGAAAAGAACCCTTGGCTTGTTACCTACCTGTTCACAGGTGTGTGGCAAAGTGCTGGGTGGGGAACCATTCTTTATCTGGCTGCATTAACGGGTGTGAACAAGGAATTGTTCGAAGCAGCAGAGATTGATGGTGCAACGCGGCTGAAGAGAATTTGGCATATTACACTGCCAAGTATTAAACCAACCATTGTAACACTGCTTATTCTTAACCTTGGAAATATGGTCAGCATCGGTTTTGACCGGCCTTTCGTTATTGGTAATACGGCTGTTCGCGAATATTCCGATGTACTTAGTACCTTCGTATATAGAATGGGTATACAATCCGGACAGTATACACTTGCAACGGTTGTAGGCTTATTCCAGGCGGTTGTTGGATTGATCTTTGTCCTCGGTTCCAACTATATCTCGAAGAAAACGACAGGAGAAGGTATCCTTTAACCTCAAAAGAGCAATAAGATGTAAGTCCTTCGGCTTGTTGTATATGTACACCATTAGTAAAGGAGTTGTGCGCAGATGAGTGACCGCACCTCGAACCGGATTTTCGATATTATTAATATCACCTTTATTACTTTGTTTGTTATATTCTGTCTTGCTCCGTTTCTGCACACCATTGCCATATCGATGAGTTCGAACCGGGCCATTACATCAGGTGAAGTAACGATCTTTCCAAAAGAGTTCACCTGGGATGCATATGGTCAAGTATTTTCAGATAGTTCCATGATTTATTCCCTAGGATTTACAACGATCCTTACAATTATAACCACTTTCTGCTGTATGTTGTTTACCATTGCTGCAGCATACCCGTTGACAAAGAAAAAATTAAAAGGCCGCAAGCTGTTTATGTACATCATTATCATCACGATGTTCTTCAGTGGTGGTATCATTCCTGAGTATTTGTTGATTCGTGACCTTCATTTGCTGAACTCGGTATGGGCGTTGATTCTACCCGGGCTGGTGAGTCCGTTTAACCTGATCATCCTGATCTCTTTCTTCCGCGGAATACCGGATAGTCTGGAAGAGTCTGCCGAGATTGACGGAAGTTCTCATGTGCATACACTCTTTAAAATTATTTTGCCACTGTCCTTGCCTGTCCTTGCTACCTTGGCTCTGTTTTATGCGGTTGGACGCTGGAATGGCTTCCAGGATTCATTGATGTACATTACCGATCCGAAATTATATCCTCTGCAGCTGAAGCTGTATCAGATGGTGCAGAACAACATGGTAAGTGAGCTCACATTGATGGAGGGTGCAAGTCGTACAAGGTTAACACCAGAGAGCCTCAAGGCGGCTACGGTTGTTTTCGCAACAGTACCGATCCTGCTCGTGTATCCATGGCTGCAAAAGTATTTTGTTAGCGGCGCAATGCAGGGAGCAGTTAAAGGTTAATTCGCATCCCCTTACACACAAACATCACAATCGGGGAAGGAGAAGGAATGTATTATGCAGGGAATTGACAAGGGAGAATACTCATTCTCGACATGCTGGAATATCAGGAGGCATCCTGTTGGTGAGAACATGATTCGAGAGATCAAAGATCTCGGATTTCACCGGGTGGAACTTAACTATAATGTAACGAAGGAGATGCTCACTACCATTGAGCCGATGATCGAGCGAGGAGAGATTGGGGTGTCCAGTGTACACAATACCTTCCCTCATGATCCTGATCCTGACTATGGAACGGATTCCGTGCTGCTCGGTTTCGAGGATGAAGTGAAGCGTAAGCGAGCCATTGATCTGCTGGTTGGATCGGCAGAATATGCACATCGTTATGGAGGGGAAGCTGTCGTGGTGCACCCTGGTGAGGTGCCTTTCCCTCATGACATCAGCAAGGACCTGGAGAAGCTGTACAGGGAAGAAGGGACAGATTCGCCGCAATATCGCAGCAAATGGGCGGAATTGATGGAACGGCGCGAAGCCTTGAGTGCAGGATATATCGAGAAAATAATCGTCAGTCTGGATGAGGTCTGTAATCGGTCAGTATCCAAAGGATTAAACGTCCGTTTCGGAATTGAGACCCGCTCAAGACCCCAGCAAATCCCTACTCTGGCCGAAGCGAAAACAATCATTCAGGCTCTCAAAGGTGCTCCAGTTGGCATCTGGTATGATACAGGTCATGCAATCATGATGGATCGATTAGGGCTGTATGACAGTGTGGGTGAGATGCAGGGGTTAATGGATGATATCGTTGGTGTTCATATTCATGAAACGCTGGGATTATCCGATCACTGGTGCCCGTATGTTCACAGTAAGGATATGCACTTCTATGATGCATACCTTCCGATGATCCGCAAGGCACAGGTGAAGGTATATGAATTGAAATCAGCATGTGAGCCGGATGCCATTCACGAAAGTCATCATCTGCTGATGCAGAAGCTCGATGCATTAGAAGCATAGGTAAGTAAGCGATAAGATCGGTTGGCTTGGGCTGTTAGAGCGCACAGCCTTCTGATCTTATCTTTTGAATAGGGACGGATTGCATAAATGAAAAAGCTTTTAGTTTTTATGCATGGAAGGGCCTTGAATGGAGGGAACGCAGATGTACAGACAACTGGTAGAAAGCAATGACAGAGCGGCAGAACGAGGGATGAACCGGCAGATGCTTGATGCGGAGAATCGTTACTATGGCGGAACGATTGATCCTTCTACAGGCGTGGCCTGGGTGAATCATACGACAGGAACACCGACAGATATGTGCTTCTGGGGTGCCGCTCTTTCTAATCCTGATTCGAAGTATTACCGGGATGAGGCTTTGTTAGAAAGACTGAGATTGGCGAGTGAATTTGTACTGCGTCAGCAGCATCATGACGGCTCCATCTCACCTGGCTGGACCAACTATCATTCCCCGCCCGACACTGCGTTTGTCGTTGTAGGGTATTCGCAGCTGTACCAGCTTCTGGACCAGCAGGGTTGGGCTCCATTGAAGCCTGTTCTGGATAATATGCGCCTGTTCCTGGAACGGACAATTCCGGTGATGTTAACAGGGGGCTGTCATACACCAAACCACCGCTGGGTGCTGTGCGCCGCGCTTGGTTTCCTGCATGAAATCTTTGGTATAGAAGCAGCCGTGCAGCGTGCAGAGCAGTGGCTGGCGGAAGGCATTGATATTACGCCAGACGGCGAATGGACGGAACGCAGTAACGGTATCTACAATGCGGTGAGTGATATTATGCTGATCCATGCAGCCCGTCTGCTGGACCGTCCTGAACTGCTGGAGCCGGTACGGCTGAACCTTCGGATGATGGTATATCTGGTACACCCGGCGGGTGAGATTGTGACGGATTATTCAGGTCGTCAGGATCTGGGCAGCATCCATGATTTGTCATCCTATTACCTGCCTTATGCCATCTTGGCACGGTTGGACGAGGACCCGATTTTTGCAGGTATGGCAGCTTGGGCAGACAGTACGCTTACAGATCCGGGTGTATGTTCGGTGAATGCTCTCGTTCGACTGCTGCTGGAACCCGAGCTCCAACAGATCGATGGATCAACGGATGCGCTTCCGGTTCAATATGAAGTGCTGCTCAATGAGCACTTTGTGCGGGAGAATTATGTGAGCCAGATGGAGAATGTCGGTCATCATGGGCAGATATCGCACAGCCGTATGCACACAGATTTCGGTGCCCCGGTTGCCCGAATCCGTGATGAGGAGACTAGTGTAACCGTTATGACAGAGGTTCCGCCATTTTTTGCACTTCGTCACGGCAGGGTACGTCTGCTCGCGGTGCAGCTGGCTTCTTACTTCAACCCGGGTTATATACCGATGCAGAGGATGACCCGTGTTCCTCAAGGATATCAGTTGACCGGTGAACAAAAGAAAGGGTATTACGGCCCTGTTCCTACGGGAGATTTACCGGCATCGGCTTCCTCAGCCATCAGTCCGTGGTATTTGCTCCCTCATCAGAGCCGTGCACTTACACATGAGCAGACATTCCGCGTTGGTGCCGAGGTAGTGCAGACAGAAAGCGGCGGCTGGACAATGCATCTCACCGGAGAAGAGCCGCAGGACATCATGATGCAGTTATCCTTTGTGTTTGGAAGCGAAGGCGAACTCAGCTGCGAGGATGGTATAGAAGCAAGTGATGGAAGCATTTTGTGGAGAGGCGGCAAGCTTCGTTACAGCTGCGGAGAAGACTGGCTTGAGATGGACGGAGGCGAAATGGGGCATCTGTCAGCATCGGTCCGTGAAGCCAAAATGCCGGAGAAGTGCAAAGTTGTGCTGGTTAACTTCATGACTCCGTTCGATAAAACATTAAATATAACGCTATCTCCTTCACTGGAGAAAAAAGATTAAATTTCAACTTCTTGAAGATATAATCGATTGACAGAGCATCTGAAATATAGACGGCATTTCATTCATGGAACGGATGAGATGCTGTCTTTATTTATTTGTATTTTTTTCATAAACGACATGAAACTACATATAGCGAAGAGGGCCTAAAGATGTGGTATACTGAAGAGTATGAATGAAAGCAAAGAGGAGGTGCCTTGCAAGATGAAGGGCAAGCTAGTGCGGACCGAGGGTCACCTTGCCAATATTATACCGATTCACTTGGATGCTTCTTTCTTTTTTGAAAGAGCTGTCCGCTCGCTGGACCGTAATCATGTCGACAAGGCATTGAAATATTTTCGCAAAGCTGTTGAATACGAGCCGGACAATCCGGTGAATCATTGTAATATGGCGGGTATATTATCAGAGAAGGGGGACTACGAGGCCTCCAACGCTATTTTGGCCAACGTGCTGGATGTGGTCGACCCGTCCATGACCGAATGTTATTTCTATATGGCAAACAACTACGCCAATATGGATCGTTTTGAGGAAGCTGAGCGTGCGCTGGTGACTTACCTGGAGGAAGATACGCAGGGCCAGTTTATGACTGAAGCCGAAGAAATGATGGAACTTCTATATTATGAGCTGGATCGCCCGGCTAAAATAAATCGAATCAAGTCACGCAAAGGTGTCGTGGAGCATGATCAGGCACGTGAACTGCTCGAAGAGGGCAAGTTTGCCCAGGCTGCAGAGCTGCTTGAAGGCATGTCACCCGATTATCCTGATTATTTTGCCGCCCGTAACAATCTGGCTCTTGCTTATTATTATATGGGGCTGTTCTCCAAAGCAAAAGAAACCATCGCCGAAGTACTTGAACAGGAACCAGGCAATCTGCATGCACTCTGTAATCTGGCCATCTTCTATCAGAATGAGAATCGGACAGATCAGGTACTGCTGCTGATCAAAAAATTGCGTGTGATCGTGCCGTATCAGCATGAACAGGTATACAAGCTGGCTACGACGATGGGGATTCTGGGCCAGCATGACGCGGCATATGTTCATTTCCGCAGGCTTCTCAAGAATGAAGAAACGGCGGCTGATCCGGCCCTTGCGCATTATGCTGCAGTGGCGGCGTACAATACAGAACGTTATGACATTGCGAAGCGGCTGTGGCATCATGTAAACAAACTTGACCCTGGCTCAGAGGTGTCTCGTTATTATCTGAATGGTCTCGAGGCGGTGCTTCAAGGCTCACAGGAGCCAAATATGCTGAGTTATCACTATCATCTGCCTTTTGATGAGCAGTTCAAGCAGTGGGAGGACTACGGCAGCGGTATTCCGGAAGAGATGAAAAATGATCCGTTGATTCGTTCGTCGTTTTTCTGGGCGCTGCGGCACGGGGATCAGGCAACCAAACTGCAGGTTATACATGCGCTTGGAATGATCGGAGATTACGAGGTGCAGCAGGCACTGCAGTCATTTATTGAAGAGCCTGATGAAGAGCCAGCCCTTGTTAAGGCTGCAGAGGATGTCTTAAGTAATCTGCGAATGGCGGAGCCTCATGGACAGGAAGCTAAAGTGTCCAGACCTTTTTCCGGTGAAACTCTTCACTCTATAAGTACAGTGAAAAAAGCAGATCGTTCAGGGAGTCAGTCAAAAACGGGAGCCTCGCCCCACTGGCAGGTTGTCGTTGACCGGGCGCTTCAGATGTCTGAGGCCAAAGCCGAACTGCAGCAGGAAATGGAACGGCTCTGGGCAGACTATGTCTCGAGAGTTCATCTGGAGTTGTCCGGGTCAAAACAGATCGAAGGATGGGCCGCAGGACTGGAGTATCTGGCTTCGAAAAATCACAGCCGGCCTGTTACGTATCAAAGCATTGCCGAACGTTACGGCATATCTGCAGCAACCGTCAGCAAGTATGCGAGACAGCTTAATCAGATATGCGGCATGACCCCGCCAAAAGGGTAAGTCCAGCGATTAACTGTAAAGACGAGGCGAGGTTTAGTTCATAAGCATGGTTCTCCGGAGGAGAAGGATACATTAACCGGGAAAACGGGTAAACTTAACGAATAGGTCTCAAAATGCCTGTAGGATATTATCTTGGCAAGTTATTCGCGACCATTACACACTCTCAACCTGATGAAGGAGGCTGTATCTATATGTCTAAATACAGAACGATTGTGATCGGAACCGGACCCGCGGGTCTGACAGCAGCGATATATCTAGCTCGTGCGAATCTGAATCCGCTGGTGATTGAAGGTCTTCAGCCAGGTGGGCAGTTAACCACGACGACAGAAGTTGAGAATTTTCCGGGCTTCCCTCAAGGCATCATGGGGCCTGAACTAATGGACAACATGCGAAAACAAGCGGAGCGTTTTGGTGCGGAGTTCAAGAACGGCTGGGTGGAAGAGGTCGATTTCAGCAAGCAGCCTTTCAAAGTCAGCGTTGGCGGAATCGGTGAATTAGAGGCAGACTCCATCATCATCTCCACAGGTGCTTCAGCCCGTTATCTCGGCATTCCGGGAGAGCAGGAGAACGTAGGACGTGGAGTAAGTACATGTGCAACCTGCGACGGATTTTTCTTCCGCGGTAAAAAGATTGTTGTGGTGGGCGGCGGTGATTCGGCGATGGAAGAAGCGAGCTTCCTGACTCGTTTTGCTACAGACGTTACATTGGTTCACCGCCGGGATGAACTCCGTGCATCCAAGATTATGCAGGACCGGGCCCGAAGCAACGAGAAGGTAAAGTGGGCGTTAAACCGTACGCCGCTTGAAGTTGTGCCTGAAGCGATGGGGGTCAAAGGTTTGAAAGTGCGCAACAATGAGACGGGCCAAGAAGAGCTGATCGAAGCAGATGGTGTATTTGTTGCGATCGGGCACACACCAAACACCGGATTCTTAGGTAATGCCATCACGCTGGATGAGCATGGTTATGTCGTGGTTAAGCCTGGTACAACCGAGACCAATATTCCAGGTGTGTTTGCTTGTGGAGATGTGCAGGATACGAAATATCGTCAAGCGATTACGGCGGCGGGTTCAGGATGTATGGCGGCGATGGATTGTGAGAAGTTCCTGGAGGGAAGCATCGTTCACGATTGGAGTGAAACGCTGGATAAGTAACAAGTATTACAGCCTTATGGTTTGGAATAAGTTAGCTATAAGAGACAACGGGAAGTCTCATGAAGTGAGAGAAGCCGGCGGGCTTCTCTTTTTTTGAAACGATGGCGGGCATGGATTCGTATACATAAGGGGTATATTAGCTGTGAGGTGAAGATATTGGGGGAAATGATAAAAGATTGGCTGCAGAACGCGACAGTTAGGCGGTTTTTGATCCTGCTGTTGTTCTGTTTAATTTTGTTCAGTATGGGGAGTATGCTTCATATGATTCTGCTGTTGTTCCTGGTGACTTACGTCATGAACAGGCTGCAGCATCTCATTACAAGAGGGTTGAATCGCTTTTTTCCGGTTAATTATAAAGTCGTGGTCATTCTGCTGTATATGATCGTGATTGCCGGGATCGTGCTGGGTATATCGAGATATTCACCACGGATTGTGGATCAGGTTGTGCAGCTGACAAATGAAATTATGAAGTTTCTTGACACAGCGGATGGTGATAATGTTGCCTCCAAGATCGCTGGTTATCTGCAGTCCTTTGATATCAAAAATTATACCAATGAAGCGTTGAAATACATTTTTGCCTTGAGCAAATGGCTGGAATTCATCCTGCTGGTTATTATTTTGAGCCTGTTCTTCCTGCTGCAGAAAAAAGAAATCTATAAATTTACGTCCAAGTTTAAAACGAGCAAAATTGGCTGGTTCTATAATGAAGTAGCGTACCTGGGCGACAAATTTGTATCTTCTTTTGGTAAAGTCATTGAAGCACAGCTGCTTATTGCTGTATTTAATACGGTGCTGACGATGCTCGGATTGTGGATTTTAGGCTACCCTTATCTGTTCGCATTGACCATTATGGTTTTCCTGCTTAGTCTGGTGCCTGTGGCGGGGGTTATGATCTCCCTTGTACCGCTCTGTCTGATCGGGTATCAGATGGGCGGTCTGCAGATGGGTATCATCGTGATTATTATGATCATCATCATTCACGCACTGGAAACGTATTTCCTGAATCCAAAGCTCATGGCGCACAAAACCAAACTGCCGATGTTTTACACCTTTATCGTCCTGATTCTGTCGCAGCATTTCCTCGGAATCTGGGGCTTGATTATTGGTATTCCAATCTTTGTCTTCATGCTGGATATTTTGGATGTAAACAAGATGGAGAAAACCGATGAGCCTGTACGTGTAGAGACGAAGCTGTAATTCATGTTTAACTGAATGGTAACCAAAAAACGCCTCCAGTGTTTTGCTGGAAGGCGTTTTTTGGCTGCCGAACGAAGAGAAGTTCTTGTTTCCTGCTGCAAATTGCCTGTGCTCACAGCCAGCCCTTTTCCTCCGCTACAGCAACAGCTTCCATCCGGTTCTTGGCGTCCAGTTTGGCAAAGGCCTCTGACAAATAATTGCGTACGGTTCCATAAGAAAGGTGCAGTGAAGCGGCGATATGATTGGCGTTCATGCCGGTTGCCGCCAGTTTCAGGACTTCCTTTTCCCGCTCCGTTAGCGGGTTGACTGATTTGGCTGCACCAAAAACAAGCTCTGGCGATACTTCACGGCCTCCATTCATGACACGGCGGATAGCTTCGGCCAGACGGTCACTGGGTTCGTCTTTGAGCAGATAGCCCTGCACGCCTGCCTGTACGGCTCGCTCCAGAAATCCGGGGCGCGCAAAGGTTGTGAGAATGATGATGCGGCAGGTCAACCCAAGCTGCTGCATCCGTTCAGCAACATCTAATCCGCTCATGACAGGCATCTCAATATCCATCAGACACAGGTCGGGCTGTAGTGAAATGATACGCTGCAGGGCTTCCTCCCCGTTTCCGGCCTCACCAATGACCTCGAAATCATCCTCAAGATCAAGCAGGGAGGCTAAAGCCCCTCGAAGCATACGCTGATCCTCCGCGATCAAAATACGAATCATACGGACACACCTCCTTGCGGTTTGTTTACAACGATAGGGAAGAAAAGTGCCAGCCGGGTGCCTTTGGTATCAGAGTCGATCCGGAGGGAGCCATCAATCAGATGAAGCCGTTCCGACATGCCTTTCAGGCCATTACCCTGCTGCTGGTCCATGGATATGCCTGTTCCGTTATCTTGAATTGTAATATATATCCCATCCGTTTCTCGCTTCAGTAAAATCCGGCTCCAGGTTGCCTGGCTGTGCTTCACAATATTCGTCACGGCCTCAAGCAGGCACAAGCTGACCATATTCTGCGTCAAATCCGGTACATCGCTATAGTTTTCCTGCTGAGCAGACAGCCGCATCTCGATATCTGCGCTTCGCAGCATCTCTCTGGCATCAGCTAATGCTTCTGCAATACTAATTGCTCGCATATCGGAGACAAGCTGCCGCACTTCACGCAGTGCGGCCCTGGACGTGCGTTCAATCTCGCGGGCTTCCTGGATCGCTCGTTCCGGGTTTTTGGCGATTAGCTTGGTCACCAGCTCACTTTTCAACGTAATCAACGAGAGTGTATGTCCCATCGTATCATGCAGGTCTCTGGCAATGCGCATGCGTTCCTCACGTTTAATCAATTCCTTAATATGCTGCTGCGCTTCATCAAGCTTGGCTTCAAGCTGCTGTCGATCCAGCATGGTTCGAATGCCGTAGGGAGAGACCAGCATAATGATATAAAAGGGAGCGAAAAATAACAGCTGTCCGGTGCTGAGCTGGTTCTGAACTGTAGCGATAGAGATCGGAATCGTCTGAATGATGGCGAAAACCAACAAAAACAATCGGAAGAGCCGCTTCTCGGTATACCACCCGATGAAATTGGCAGTAAAGAATGCTAGAAAAAACATGTTCAGATCAACGACCAGAGTTAGAATCAGAACACATAACATCTGCAGCACAAGCCAGTAGGAAAAAAGAAGTTTTCCTGCTGTCATATACAGCTGGCGATAGGTTAGAACAAACACAATAAAAGCAGTAATTCCGATGTATTGCTCATATCCATGAGCGTTCGCCAGGTAATAAACCGGCATCACTAAGTAGATCATCCAGATGTACGGATAAATTCCGAATCGTTTGGGAAAAAGCTCAAATCCTTGAAGCATAGTGCCGAGTTTACGCCTCCTTCTGTCTGCTGCGGATATATGTGGATAGTAACATAAATACCGCTAGATAGCCTCCTAAAAGAAGGATGTCCCGCAATTGCGGCATATCACCACTGATAATGACCCATGCACCATTGCCAAAACTATAAGAAGGGAGCCAGCGGCCAATCTGTGCAAGCCATTCTGGCATCACGTCAAGCGGCATCCACATCCCTCCGAGCAGGGCGAGGGAGAGATATATGGCGTTGCTTAATCCACTTGCCGTATCTACTCGGCGCAGCGTGCCAATGCATGTGCCTAGGGCAAGAAAAGGCAGAGAGCCTGCAAGAATCCAGAGTGCAGAACCGACCCACTGGGAGAAGGTGAGAGAGACACCGTTAATCAAGTAACCTGATGTGAAGATGACTATAATCGAGCATATGTGGATGAAGGTCTGGCCGATCATTTTGCCTCCAAAATAAATGGAATTCGGGAGCGGCGTAACCCTCAGGTAGGTAACCCAGCCATGGGCTCTTTCCTGCACGAGGCGAATGCCTAGAGTCATAATGGACGAGCCCATCACACTGAAGCAGGTCATGGACATGAGATAATGTGCATTCCAGGCCTCGGCATCTACAGCGTCTGTTGTAAATATACGTGTATATAGAATGTAAAACAGAACCGGTATCAGCAAGGACCAGAATACAAAGTAGACGTTGCGGATCATTCGAACCATCTCCGCACGGGATTGGGCAATCAGCATGGACATGTTACTGCTCCTCCTTCGCTTTATTAATCATCGATGCATAGGCATCGTCCAACTGTCCGGCTTCAATGCGGATATCCTGAACGGGAAGCTGCATCGTTATAATCTGGCGAATCAGCGCGTCGGTGTCTTTACTATGAAGAATGCACCGATTCTGGTGATACTGCACGCGATCTACGCCGGACAGTTTTTCGATCCAGGTTTGATTTTCAAGAAAAGGAGCATAGGTGAAGGACAACATTCGCTTGGTCATACCGCTTTTGATCTGCTCAGGCGTTCCGTCTGCGGCAATAGCCCCTTCATTAAACAGAATAATCCGATTAGCCGCTTCATCGGCTTCCTGCAAATAATGCGTGGTGAAGACTACGGTCTTGCCCTGCTGTGCAAGGGTTCGAATCTTGGCCCAGAATGCTCTGCGGGTCTCTGAATCCAGGCCAACAGTAGGCTCGTCGAAAAAAAGAATGTCGGGGTTGCCGGTCATAGCCAGAGCAAAATTCAGACTGCGCTTCTGTCCCCCGGACAGCTTCTCTGCTCTTCGGTTCAGATCAGCCGGGGCAAGCCCGGTTAATTTCTCAAGTGATGCAGTATCAAGCGGAGCCGGATAGTAACTTCGTACCATGCGAATAATCTCGCGTACGGTAAGGAAGTCCATCACACTGACATCCTGCATCATGACGCCAATTCGCTGCAGCACCTGCTTGTGACCCGGGGGCATGCCAAGAATGGTAATTTCGCCTGCAGAAGGGCTGGTAAGACCTAGCATCATCTTGATGGTGGTCGTTTTGCCTGCACCGTTGGGTCCAAGAATAGCGGTGATTGATCCTTGGTTTATTTTGAGTGAAACTTGGTGGACAGCTTGTTTATTTCCGAACTGCTTGCTGACATTATCCAGCTGTATCACAGTCTTAGGTGAATTCATGTATCATCACGTCCTTCGTCTGGTTAAATGTTATACATTTATCTTACTTGTGAGGACGTGAAGGGTTTAGTAAACATTGTCATGAATATCAGATGACAATTGTCATTTTGTATGAATGGAACGCGTGACGATGAAATATCATGAGTTGAGAGGATTCCTTTTCTAATAGGGAGGGAGGAAGCGAGGCATTTTAATAGAGTACAGGAAGAATGTATACGTATTCAAAAAGGGAGGGTGATGTCGTTCACAACCCTGCCAAAGCATGATGTGCGTGAGGTCTTCTCGTCTTGACCCCGGCGTATCCTTCAATTATAGTTGGTACGTAGGACTTAAACTATTTTAGATAGATAAAGGTGGCTTGCAGCATGTCTGAGAAAATCTACGTTGGGGTCGATCTCGGCGGAACAGCAATCAAGGTCGGTATATGTGATGATCAAGGTCAGCTTATGCATACGTATGAAGGACCGACTGAAGTGGATCAGGGCGTTGACACGGTTATCGCCAACATCGAGAAGTATGTCCGTCATATTGTAGCCGAATCGCCATACAGCTGGGAACAGCTTGAAGGTGTCGGTGCAGGAGTTGCCGGTTTCACAAATGTACGCGAGGGGATTATTGTTCATGCTCCTAACATTGGATTTCGGAATGTAGCCATTCGTTCGGTTCTGGAAGAACGTCTGGGCAAGCCTGTCAAAATAGATAATGATGCGAACGTTGCTGCTCTCGGTGAAGCTTGGGCTGGAGCTGGCAAGGGTGTAGACAATTGTGTATGCTTCACACTCGGTACAGGCGTTGGCGGGGGTCTCATCCTGAATGGTAAGATCTATCAAGGTTTTTCCGGTATGGCAGGGGAACTGGGACACATCAGTGTGGTGCCTGATCTGGAAGCGATCAAGTGCGGCTGTGGCAAAATGGGATGTGTGGAGACGGTATCGTCTGCAACGGGAATCATTCGAATGGCGAAGGATGCCGTAGAGCGTGGCGACCATACGTCACTTGCTTTGGTAGACAAAATCGCTGCCAAGGAAGTATTTGATGCGGCCAAAGCGGGTGATGAAGTAGCCCTGCGGATCGTAAACCGTGCGGCATACTATTTAGGTAAATCCATGGCAACAGTAGCAGCTGTACTGAATCCGGAATTGTTCATTGTTGGCGGTGGTGTATCCAAGGCAGGGGATTTCCTGTTTGATGAGATCCGCACCGTGTTCGCTCAATTGACGCCGGAGCCGCTGCAGCAGGGTGTTCAGATTTTGGAAGCTACACTGGGGAATGATGCAGGTATCGTAGGTGCGGCAGGTCTCCTCTTGCGTTCGTAGTAACCTCGCAGCACGATAATCCGACAGCAATATGATAAGGAGGGGACATTTATGCTTGACGGTGAAGGCTCACCAGGCACAGGCGCCACGCTCATTATCATTACGGGTATGTCCGGAGCGGGTAAAACGATAGCTGTGCAGAGTCTGGAGGATCTGGGTTTTTTCTGTGTGGATAATTTACCGCCTGTTTTGATTCCCAAATTCGCGGAACTGATTGAACAGTCCAATGGCAAGATCGGCAAAGTAGCACTTGTTATCGATTTGCGGGGACGGGAATTTTTCACGGCATTGTCCGAGTCTTTGAATTATATCAAGGACCATTTTACAATTCATTGCGAAATTTTATTTCTGGATGCAACGGATTCTGTGCTGGTGCAGCGTTATAAAGAGAGCAGACGCAGACATCCTCTGGCACCCGAAGGCATGCCGCTGGACGGGATCAAGCTGGAGCGCAAAATGCTGGAGGAGCTCAAAAATTCAGCAACACAGGTGCTGAATACCAGCACGATGAAGCCAGCTCAATTGAAGGAGCGTATCATTTCGCGTTTCTCACACCTGGAGAGCCGGATGCTGTCGGTGAATATAACGTCTTTCGGGTTCAAATACGGTATCCCGATTGATGCAGATCTCGTATTTGATGTTCGTTTTTTGCCGAACCCGCATTATATTGATCATTTGCGGCCAAATACGGGGCAGAATAGTGAAGTATATGAATACGTCATGAAATGGCCTGAAACACAGGCGTTTCTGACCAAGCTGCTGGATATGCTGCATTTTCTGATTCCGCAATACCGGAAGGAAGGCAAAAGCCAGGTTATTATTGGAATCGGCTGTACCGGAGGCAAGCATCGTTCGGTAGCAATATCGGAATATTTGGGCAAAATGCTCGGAAGCAGTGAGACTGAAGCTGTTACCGTAAGCCATCGCGACGCTGACCGGGACCGTCATTGAAGAGGGTGAAGGTATGAAAGAGGCCGGACCACGTAGAGAACGTCCGAGAATCGTTGTAATGGGCGGTGGAACCGGGTTATCCGTGATGCTGCGCGGTTTGAAGGAAAAACCGATGGATATCACGGCCATTGTTACGGTTGCAGATGACGGTGGGAGTTCAGGCATCCTGCGCAGTGAGTTGCAAATGCCGCCTCCAGGCGACATTCGTAACGTGCTTACCGCGCTGGCAGATGTTGAACCACTGCTTTCGGACATGTTAAAATATCGTTTCAACACAGGCGCGGGGCTTGCAGGCCACAGCCTGGGGAATTTAATACTGGCTGCAATGACGGATATATCAGGCGACTTTGTAACCGCTGTGCGGGAGCTTAGCCGCGTGTTTGCCGTTAGGGGTCAGGTACTTCCTGCAGCAGGTCAGGCTGTTGTGCTGCATGCCGAGATGGAGGATGGATCGATTGTTACAGGCGAGTCCAAAATCCCGGAAGCCGGCGGACGCATTAAACGCGTTTTCCTTGAACCGGATCACGTGGAGCCGTTGCCAGAGGCTGTAGAGGCAATACGCCAGGCTGATGCGATTCTGATTGGCCCAGGCAGTCTCTATACAAGTATCCTTCCGAATTTGCTTGTGCCCAAACTGGCAGAAGCAGTTGTGGAGGCAGATGCAGTGAAGATGTTTATCTGCAACGTAATGACACAGCCAGGTGAAACCGATAATTATACGGTAAGTGATCATCTTAAGGCTGTTCACGAGCACATTGGGCATCAGCTTTTTGACTACGTGATCGTGAACAATGGGGATATTCCGCTGCAGGTGCAGAATAAATATGCGGAAAAAGGTGCAAAACCGGTTGTACTTGATATGAATGTACTTAAAAGCTCAGGGTATCAGGTTGTTGCAGACACGCTGGTTCTGTTCAAAACCTATCTGCGCCATGATGCTGATAAGCTCAGTCATCATATTTATCAGCTGGTTCAAAATTGGATGTTACGGAAGAGGTGAAGTCCCATGTCATTTGCAGCACAAACCAAAAAAGAATTAACGATGATCGAGAGTGAAGCGTGCTGCGAACAGGCGGAACTTTCAGCCCTCATCCGTATGCTAGGTGCGGTGCAGTTATCGAATAAAAAAGTCATCTTGGATATTTCGACAGAGAATGCTGCGATCGCAAGAAGGGCATACTCTCTGCTTAAAAAGCATTTTCAAGTGCATACGGAATTGCTGGTTCGCAAGAAAATGCGGCTGAAAAAGAACAATGTATATATTGTTCGTGTTCCGACGATGGTTCAGGAGATTTTAAAGGAGCTGCGAATTGTTTCCGAAGGGTTCCTGTTTACGCCAGGCATTAACGAAGAGATGTTGAAGAAAAACTGCTGTAAACGGGCATATCTTCGCGGTGCCTTTCTGGCAGGAGGATCGGTAAATAACCCGGAAGGTTCGTCATATCATCTGGAGATCGCCTCGATGTATGAGGAGCACTGCCAGGCCCTAGTGGATCTGGCCAATGAATTTCATCTCAATGCCCGGTGTATAGAAAGGAAAAAAGGATTCATCCTATACATTAAGGAAGGTGAGAAAATCATTGAGCTGCTCAGCATCATTGGAGCTCACCAGGCCCTGTTTAAATTTGAGGATGTGCGAATTATGCGGGACATGCGTAATTCGGTGAATCGGATCGTTAACTGTGAGACAGCCAATCTGAACAAGACGATCGGGGCAGCGGTCAGACAGATTGACAATATCCGTTTACTGCAGAAGGAAGTAGGTTTGGAGTCGCTGCCGGATAAGCTGCGTGAAGTAGCAGAGGTCAGGCTTGCTCATCCAGATATCAATCTGAAGGAAGTTGGCGAATTGCTGAAGGGTACGGTGAGCAAATCAGGAGTGAACCATCGACTGCGGAAAATTGATGAATTGGCTGAGAAAGTGCGTGCAGAACGATACAGTTAACCGTTTGTGAAGAGAATGTGACAGCTGCTTTCTGCCCGCAGAAGCAGGCTGCGTTTTTTCTTCTAGTGTCCTGCACCGGTTAATGGTATAATGTTGTATAAATATAATTGTGTATTTAATGTCCAGATTTTATAATAGGGGGTAAGTTTCTATGACAAAGCACCCGGTAGTTGTCCGTTTGAAAACGGGTCTCCATGCCAGACCTGCGGCACTGTTCGTGCAAGAGGCGAATAAGTACTCATCTGAAGTGTTCGTCGAGAAGGACGATAAAAAAGTGAATGCAAAAAGCATCATGGGAATCATGAGCCTTGCGATCAGTACAGGTACGGAAATCCAGATCAGTGCAGAAGGCGCGGATGCCGATCAGGCTGTAAACGCTTTAGTTAGTCTGGTAAGCAAGGAAGAGCTTGAAAACCAATAAGAGTTAACATGAATGAGCGAATGAAGAAGTCCCGCAAGGGGCTTTTTTGCGTTTTACATAAAATTGTATATAATCGGCACCGTCAAGTGCAACATTATGGATTTTGTCCCGTCTGTTAAGGTATCAAATCGCTTCAAGTTTGAGAAGTTAACATAATAAGGAGGCTAATCATAATGGCTAAACAATGGATGAAACCGTTTGGTGCAGTGCTTGTGGCCAGTTCGCTGCTGGTCGGAGGGACAGCGTATGTTGCTCCTGGAAACTATGCGTATGCAGCAGAAGTTCAGGGAGTACAGCAGAATGTCATTAATGTTGTAGGTAAAGGTGAGATTCAGGTGAAGCCGGATATTGCTTATCTCTCGATCGGTGTGAACAGCGCAGCCGAGACTGCAGCATCAGCTCAAAAAGCGAATGCCGCTAAAATTCAAAAAGTGACCAATCTGCTGAAAAACACTTGGAAGATCAATGCAGATGATATTCAAACAAGCCAATTCTACGTGCAGCCGAACTACACGTACAATGAGAAAGATGGACAAAAAGTCAAAGGATACACAGCGCATCATACATTGACGGTGACATACCGCGATATGGACAAGATTGGCGAACTGCTGGATGCAGCATCCCAGGCGGGAGCTAACAATATTGAGAACGTACGCTTCACGGTAGAGAATCCGGAGAGATACGAATCCGAGGTAATTGCCAAGGCTGTAGCCAATGCAGATGTAAAAGCAGGAGCTATTGCCAAAGCGGTTAAACGCGAGCTCGGCACAGTACTTTCGGTAAGTCAGCCAGACGCTAATGTCCCCGTGCTCTATGCGAACGAAGCTTTGATGTCCAAATCAGAAAGTGATTCTAACGCAGGTACGCAGATCGAAGCCGGTCAGGTCAAAGTGAGCACCGTTCTGAATATCACTTATGAGATGAAATAATGAAATCTGCTCCATCGCAGACTTGAAATGATTAAATATCAAGATTTTAAAATAATGACAAAAGTACTGCCGTTCAGGCAGTGCTTTTTTGTTGCACATGCACACTTTGAGGAAGTGAGCGAGCGCTTCGTACGGAAAGCCAACAGAATGATGGGGAAAATCGTGTCGTTTTTGTCTATTTGTTCGTGACAAAATGTTCATTTTCTGCATTTTTTTCAGCATGATTTTCATCAACATTGTAACTGGAGATGTAAACCTTTCCGAAAAAGGGTTAATTATAATAAAGAGGTAAGCGTATGGCCTATGCAATCTAATCTATATTTCTACATGCGCAATAAACCTATTGGAATATCAGAGAGGAGTTTTTATAGATGAAAACATGGAAAAAGTGGACGAGTGCATTATTGGCAGCAGGTGTAATTATGGGAGGAAGCACCGCATGGGTGGACCAATCTGTTCAAGCGGCATCCGTATCTTCCAAAGTAACTACACCAGCTGAGGTGACGTTAAAATCAGGTGGTAAAACGCTGACGCAAAAAGGCCTGCTCCAAGGTGGTTCGACCTGGGTGTCACTGACAGCGGTTAAGGATGTGGCGGGTGGTACATTGAAATATGATGCCAAAACGAAGTCATACACGGTTACCGTGGCGAATAACGCCATGACCGTTAGTCTGATGGATGGGCAGCCAAACGTGTATATTAACGGTTTTTATCCTCAGGTGGAAGCGAAGTTGATCCAGGGCCGGTTGTATATTCCCTTCTCTGCCATGAGAGATTATTTGGGCGTGCAGGGCAGCTGGGATGCCAAAACGAAAACATTGACCCTGAGCAAAGTGAAGCAGAACAACGTGAAGGTGAAATCAACAAAAGCAAATATGACGGTTAAAAACGCGGAGGTGGATGTTCAGTATCCGCAGGTGAGCGGACTGGCGAGCAAAGAGGCTGAAGCGGCAATCAACAAAGTGCTCAAAGATGAGGTGGATAAGGCAGCGGCTGCTTTCAAAAAACAGACGTCTGAATTCGGCGGAGCTACGGCGAAACGCCCATATGCATTCGAAACGTCGTATGTGGTGACTTATAATGAGAACGGCGTGCTGGGTCTAATTACGCAGCGTTACGAGGACTATGCAGGAGCGCACGGTATGACGTATCGCACAGGGCACACATTTGCACTCGATACAGGTAAGGAATTGACGCTGGATGACGTGATTGGAAACAGCAAATCCATGCGTGAAACCATCAGCAAAAAAGTTGGCGAGCAGCTGAAAGCGAACACGGGATATTTGAGCGGCTACAAAGGTCTCAACAAAGATCAGGACTTCTATGTGACACCATCTGGTGTAGTGGTGTTCTTCCAGCTGTATGAGTACACAGCATACGCCGAAGGTTTCCCTGAGATGAAATTCACTTATAAGGAAATTCTGCCTAAGGGTACTGAACCATTTGGCAGTGCCGCATCCGACAAGTAAGTAAGTAAGTGGGCTGTAAAATCGTCTAAGCTATGCTCAATTAACAGCACTTATTCTTTCTTCTCGCAAAATATATAAATAAGAAGCCCCTCTCACTATATTGTGAAAGGGGCTTCTTATTTGTACAGACAGCACACTCCAGTGGCGAGTGGTGATGCTGTCTCACTGCCAGACATAAACGCGGGGCGGGCTCACCATATATTGGTGAAGCCCGCCCCGGGATAACACTGCAAGCCTACAGGCCGCGAATTAGATGCCTTGGGAGCCTACATTTTGGATTACTTTATCAATGATACCGTAATCGGCTGCTTCAGCAGCGCTCATGAAGTAGTCACGATCTGTATCTTTTTCGATGCGTTCCAGTGGCTGCCCAGTACGTTCGGAGATGATGCGGTTGAGCGTATCGCGCATTTTCAGGATGCGGCGTGCACGGATTTCGATATCCGATGCTTGACCTTGTGCACCACCAAGAGGTTGGTGGATCATAATTTCACTGTTCGGCAGCGCGAAACGTTTGCCTTTTGCACCGGCATTCAGCAGGAATGCACCCATGGATGCCGCCATACCTACGCAAATTGTAGATACATCCGGTTTAATGAACTGCATTGTATCGTAGATTGCCATACCCGCTGTGATCGATCCGCCTGGGCTGTTGATGTATAAGTGAATGTCTTTCTCCGGATCTTCGGCTGCCAGGAACAACATCTGTGCCATGATGGCATTCGCCACAACGTCATTCACGTCGCTGCCAAGAAAAATGATACGATCCTTCAGCAATCTGGAATAAATATCATAGGCGCGCTCACCCCGGTTGCTCTGTTCAACGACCATTGGAATATAACTCACGTGAAAAACCTCCTCGGAAATGTAAAAGTTAAATTGGTGTTTATACTTAAACTGTTACCGTATTAACCACATCATAAACAATCTCAAACAAAAAGTCAAAGAAAGTCAAACTAACTTTGAAAAAAAAGAAACCTTTCCGGTTTCGTTGGTTAATTGCATTATGAGCTGTTAAAAACTTGATGGCGCGCCCGCCAAGAATCGAACTTGGATCTCAGGCTTCGGAGGCCTACGTCATATCCATTGGACCACGGGCGCAAATAATGTGACAGCAATAATGATTATAGCTTATGAAGTGGTGAATTGCAAGCTGCTGCTTTTAGTAAAGGGCGCAAGATTTCTTGGCAGTCGATAAAATGATCATTCTTCTATACGGGCTATAAGCTGTTTTGCAGGTGGTTTGAATTGCTTCGGATATGATCATGATAATTAAGAATGGATAAAGCTTGGGTTTAGGTACATGCTATAAGAGGTTTTGGACATGCCATATGAAATATAAAGGATGCAAGATATAGATGAGATCGATGTCCTTCTTCTATATATGGTGTGAAAACTCGTATTTTATCTTCATGAGCAGAGGTTGTGAAAATAGGCGCGTACAGAAGCCTATGAACGTGTCGAAATAAGCATTCGAAACACTTGCATATCGCGTCAGTTTTAGGTAGAATGAACGTGGGACTTAAAAAGTTAACCCGGGACATTTTAGGGCCATGAAAGAAGCTTGGAGCGAGAAGCTTGCGGGAGTGGAAAGCATGCGAACGATTTTAGAAGTGCAAAAGCAGCTTCTGCCTGATCTCATGGATGTCTTGAAAAAAAGGTATACAATTCTGCACCAGATCATGTTATCGGATGTGATTGGGCGGAGAACGTTAGCCAATTCCATGCAGATGACCGAGCGGGTTCTGAGAGCTGAGACCGATCTGTTAAAGGCTCAGGGACTTATCGAAATTGACAGCGCCGGTATGAAGATCAGTGAGGCGGGTTCCAATCTGCTGCAGCAGTTAGAACCTGTCGCGAAAGAGCTGTTTGGATTATCCGAGCTGGAAGAGCGAATCAAGCAAGCCTACGGTCTGCAAAAGGTAGTTGTCGTTCCTGGTGATTCGGACGTATCTCCTTACGCCAAGAGGGAACTTGGAAGAGCCGGAGCAAAGGCTCTCGGCAGTATTATGAGTGACAACGACGTTGTCGCCGTTACGGGTGGATCGACAACGGCTGAAGTCGCTGAACAACTCACACCACCTACTTCGCTTAAGGGTGTCTGGTTTGTACCAGCGCGCGGCGGACTGGGAGAAAGCCTGGAAATTCAGGCCAATACGATCGCATCCACGATGGCAAAGCGGGCAGGAGCCCAGTATAAACTCCTGCATGTACCGGATTTGCTTAGTGACCATGCCTATGAATCACTGATCCAGGACCCGGGTGTTCAGGAGATTTTACAGCTGATCAGGCAATCACGCATTGTGATCCATGGTATTGGTGATGCTGTGGAGATGGCGAAGAGACGCAAGCTTGCACCGGAGATCATCGATGAACTTCAGGAACAGGGTGCTGTATCGGAGTCCTTCGGGTATTACTTTAATGGTCAGGGTGAGGTGGTACATACCATGCTTACACTGGGTATGCGGCTTCAGGATATCGAACGCACTGATGTGGTGATCGGCATTGCGGGCGGCAAGAGCAAGGCGGCTGCCATTCATTCCGTACTGCGTTTCGGTCAGGAAGATATTCTGATTATAGATGAGGCTGCGGCCGAAATCATCGTCGCTGAAATGGAATAGGTTGATCATCAGAGATGACCTTTTTCTTCACACAAATTTTGTTGTCTTGACGGACTTCACCGTCTGTCTTGAATATATAGTTTTATCAAAAAATTAAATCAAAACTTGGGAGGAACTTACTCATGATTAAAGTAGGTATTAACGGTTTTGGACGTATTGGTCGCTTGGCATTCCGCCGTATTCAAAATGTAGAGGGCATTGAAGTTGTAGCAATCAACGACTTGACTGACGCTAAAATGCTGGCTCATTTGCTCAAATATGATACAACTCAAGGTCGCTTCGATGGCGATGTTGAAGTACACGACGGCTTCTTCAAAGTGAACGGCAAAGAAGTTAAAGTACTGGCTAACCGCAATCCTGAAGAACTGCCTTGGGGAGACCTGGGTGTAGATATCGTTCTGGAATGTACTGGTTTCTTCACAACGAAAGAAGCAGCTGAGAAACACTTGAAAGGTGGAGCTAAGAAAGTTGTTATCTCCGCACCAGCTACTGGCGATATGAAAACGATCGTTTACAACGTAAACCATGACATCCTTGATGGTACTGAAACAGTAATCTCCGGCGCATCTTGCACAACGAACTGCCTGGCTCCTATGGCAAAAACACTGCAGGACAAATTCGGAATCGTTCAAGGTTTGATGACTACAATTCACGCTTACACTGGCGACCAAAACACATTGGATGCTCCACACCCTAAAGGTGACTTCCGTCGTGCTCGCGCAGCAGCTGAAAACATCATTCCTAACACAACTGGTGCTGCTAAAGCGATCGGTCTGGTTATCCCTGAACTGCAAGGTAAATTGGATGGTGCAGCACAACGCGTACCAACACCAACAGGTTCCCTGACTGAGCTGGTAACTGTACTGGGCAAAAAAGTAACAGCTGAAGAAGTTAACGCAGCAATGAAAGAAGCTTCCGATCCACAAACTTTCGGATACACTGAAGACGAAATCGTATCTTCCGACATCGTGGGTATCACTTACGGTTCCCTGTTCGATGCGACTCAAACTAAAGTTCTGACAGTGGGCGACCAACAATTGGTTAAAACTGTAGCTTGGTATGACAACGAAATGTCCTACACAGCTCAATTGGTTCGCACATTGGAGCACTTTGCAAAAATGATCAAGTAATATCTGTAATAACATAGAGCGGAAACAGATTGTTATTGTTTCCGCTCTTTATATATGGAACTTTTGCAAATTTCTCATGAACACCAGGACTGACAAGGCATTAAGCTCTTGAAAGGTTCACCAAATACATGGGTGCGGAGGAAATAGAGATGAACAAAAAAAGTGTACGTGATATCGAATTGAATGGAAAACGGGTATTCGTCCGTGTAGATTTCAATGTGCCGCTTGAAGATGGTAAAATTACAGATGACAAACGTATTCGTGCGACACTGCCTACAATCAATTATCTGATTGAAAAAGGTGCTAAAATCATCTTGGCAAGCCACATGGGTCGTCCAAAAGGCGAAGTTGTAGAATCCATGCGTTTGACGCCAGCGGCTGAGCGTTTGTCTGAATTGTTGGGCAAGCCGGTTACCAAAGCGGATGATTCCGTTGGTGAAGCAGTTAAAGCTCAAGTCGCGGCATTGAAAGATGGCGACGTATTGCTGCTTGAGAACGTTCGTTTCCACGCAGGCGAAGAGAAGAATGATCCAGAACTGGCTAAACAGTTCGCCGAACTGGCTGACGTGTTTGTTAATGACGCGTTTGGTGCGGCTCACAGAGCACATGCTTCTACAGAAGGTATCGCTCACCTGCTTCCGGCAGTGTCCGGTTTGTTGATGGAAAAAGAGCTTGAAGTGTTGGGTAAAGCAATCTCCAACCCTGAGCGTCCTTTCACGGCAATCATCGGCGGTTCCAAAGTAAAAGACAAAATCGATGTGATCGACAACCTGCTCAACATTGCAGACAACGTAATCATCGGTGGCGGTTTGTCTTACACATTCATGAAGGCTCAAGGCCACGAAGTGGGTCAATCCCTACTGGATGAATCCAAACTGGATGTAGCTCTGGGCTTTATTGAAAAAGCAAAAAAATTGGGCAAAAACTTCTACCTGCCAGTGGATATCGTAATCTCTGACGATTTCAGTGCGAACGCAAACACGAAAATCGTTGAAGTTGGCGACATTCCTGCAGATTGGGAAGGTATCGACATCGGTCCTAAAACACGTGAGATCTATGCTGACGTAGTTAAAAACTCCAAACTGGTTGTATGGAACGGACCAATGGGCGTATTTGAAATTGAGCCATTCTCCCACGGTACTCGTGCAGTGGCAGAAGCTTGCGCTACAACATCCGCATACACCGTAATCGGCGGAGGCGACTCTGCAGCAGCAGCTGAGAAGTTCAAACTGGCTGACAAAATGGACCACATCTCCACAGGTGGCGGTGCATCGCTCGAGTTCATGGAAGGCAAAGTGCTTCCAGGCGTAGTTGCATTGAACGACAAGTAAGCTTTAAGCTATAGCATGAAGGAGTTGAAACCAATGAGAACACCAATTATCGCGGGTAACTGGAAAATGTTCAAAACGGTTTCCGAATCCAATGACTTCATTCAGGAAGTTAAAGGAAAAGCGGAAGTCGCAGGCGTAGAAACAGTAATCTGCGCACCTTTTACAAACCTGCCATCCCTGGTAGAAGCTGTGAAAGGCACTAACATCAAAATCGGTGCACAAAATCTTCACTTCGAAGACAACGGTGCATTCACTGGTGAAATCAGCGGTATCATGCTGAAAGAACTGGGTGTTGATTACGTCATTATCGGTCACTCGGAGCGCCGTCAATATTTTGCGGAAACCGATGAGACTGTCAATAAAAAACTGCATGCAGCATTCCGTCATGGATTGACTCCAATCTTCTGCCTTGGTGAAACGCTTGAAGAACGCGAAGCGAACCAAACAAAAGACGTATGCAAGGTACAAACGGAAGCAGCTCTGGCTGGTTTGACTGCTGAGCAAGCAGCGCAAGTTGTAATCGCTTATGAGCCTATCTGGGCGATTGGTACAGGTAAATCCTCTACATCCCAAGATGCGAATGAAGTTATTGCTTACATCCGTACATTGGTGAAGGATCTGTACAACGAGCAGGTTGCAGATGCAGTTCGTATTCAATACGGCGGCAGTGTGAAACCGGAAAACGTAACAGAATACCTCGGACAAAGCGACATCGACGGCGCACTTGTTGGCGGTGCCAGCTTGCAGCCGGCTTCGTTCATCGCGCTTGTTGAGGGGGCGAAGTAAGATGACAGCTCCAAAACCTGTAGCACTGATCATTATGGATGGCTTCGGTCTGCGTAACACGGTGGAAGGCAATGCGGTAGCGCAAGCCAAAAAACCGAACTATGACCGTTTTATGAGCCAGTTTCCACATACAACTTTGACTGCTTGCGGTGAGGCTGTAGGTTTGCCGGAAGGCCAAATGGGGAACTCCGAGGTAGGTCACCTGAACATTGGTGCCGGCCGGATCGTATATCAGGATTTGACCCGTATCTCCAAATCCATTCGTGACGGCGAGTTTTATGACAATGAAACACTTGTCAAAGCGGTACGCGAGGCGAAACAGAACGGTAAAAAGCTTCATCTCTATGGCTTGTTGTCCGATGGTGGCGTACATAGTCACATCGACCACTTGTTCGCTATGCTGGATTTGGCTAAAAAAGAAGAAATGAATGAAGTATATATTCATGCCTTCCTTGATGGCCGTGACGTTATGCCGGATAGCGGTAAAGACTTCATGCAGAAGCTGATCGCCAAGATTGATGAAGTGGGTGTAGGTAAAATCGCAACGGTTCAAGGCCGCTATTATGCTATGGACCGTGACAAACGGTGGGAGCGTGTGGAGAAATCTTACCGCGCTATCGTTTATGGTGATGGGCCGAAATACACGGATCCACTCAAAGCGGTTGAAGAATCGTATGAGAAATCCGTATTCGACGAATTCGTTGAACCAACGGTTATCGTTCAAGCGGACGGTGAACCGGTAGGTCTGGTAGAGAGCGGCGATTCCGTTATCTTCCTGAACTTCCGTCCTGACCGTGCGATCCAGTTGTCGCAAGTATTCACGAACTCCGACTTCCGCGGTTTCGATCGTGGACCGAAGTTCCCAGTGGGCTTGCACTTTGTGTGCCTGACATTGTTCAGCGAGACGGTTGAAGGTTATGTGGCTTACGAGCCGAAGAACCTCGACAATACGCTGGGTGAAGTGCTGGTACAGAACAACAAAAAACAACTGCGTATTGCTGAAACTGAGAAATACCCGCATGTAACCTTCTTCTTCAGCGGCGGCCGCGATGTAGAGCTTCCGGGCGAAACTCGAGTGCTGATCAACTCACCTAAGGTAGCAACGTATGACCTGCAACCAGAGATGAGCGCTTATGAAGTAGCAGATGCAGCAGTCCGTGAGATTGAAGCGGATAAACACGATGCGATTATCCTGAACTTTGCTAACCCCGACATGGTTGGACACTCCGGTATGCTGGAGCCAACGATCAAAGCGGTTGAAGTGACGGATGAGTGCATGGGTCGCGTTGTAGACGCGGTACTTGCCAAAGGCGGAGTAGTGCTGATCACTGCGGATCACGGTAACGCGGATATGGTGTTTGATGAGCAGGGACGTCCGTTCACAGCTCATACCACAAACCCGGTTCCATTTATTGTGACTGATCCAAATGTAACGCTGCGTGAGGGCGGAATTTTGGCCGATATTGCGCCAACTATTCTTGACCTGATGCAACTGCCACAACCGGCAGAAATGACGGGAACGTCCGTTATTGCTACCCGTAAGTAATTCGTTTTAATAGGTTGTCGAATAAGACAGAGTGGAACTTGGAACGAAGCGGGCAGAACCAATCTGAAGAAGCGTTAGCTAAAAGCTTTCGAAAGAAAGCTGGCATCGTAAGCATACGCTTCGCCTTTATCACATGATTCCAACTTATGAAAATAAGTTCAAAGGAATCCGGGGATAACAGCGATTGGAAGATGGTGCTGCATGCGGAGTGGCTTGGTGAAACTCACCTATTCTGAACGTATTAAAATAAATTCAAAAATTAAAGGAGATTATCACACATGACTATTATTTCTGACGTGTACGCTCGCGAAGTCCTCGACTCCCGCGGTAACCCTACAGTTGAAGTTGAAGTATACCTGGAGTCCGGCGCAATCGGACGCGCAATCGTTCCATCCGGTGCATCCACTGGTGCCCACGAAGCTGTTGAGCTTCGCGATGGTGACAAATCCCGTTACCTCGGTAAAGGCGTTCTGCAAGCTGTTAAAAACGTAAATGAAATCATCGCTCCAGAAGTTATCGGTATGGATGCGTTGGATCAACTGGGTATCGACAAATTGATGATCGCTTTGGATGGTACGCCAAACAAAGGTAAATTGGGTGCAAACGCAATCCTGGCTGTATCCATGGCTGTAGCACGTGCTGCTGCTGACGCTCTGGAATTGCCGCTGTATGTTTACTTGGGCGGATTCAACGCAAAAGCACTGCCGGTACCAATGATGAACATCATCAACGGTGGTGAGCACGCGGACAACAACATCGATGTACAAGAGTTCATGGTACTGCCAGTTGGCGCACCAAGCTTCAAAGAAGCTCTTCGCGTAGGCGCAGAGATCTTCCACAACCTGAAATCCGTACTGAGCTCCAAAGGCTTGAACACAGCTGTAGGTGACGAAGGTGGTTTCGCACCAAACTTGGGGTCTAACGAAGAAGCAATCACTACAATCATCGAAGCAATCGAAAAAGCAGGTTACAAACCAGGTGTTGACGTATTCCTGGGTATGGACGTTGCTTCCACTGAGTTCTACAAAGATGGTAAATACACTTTGGCTGGTGAAGGTAAATCCTACACTTCCGCAGAGTATGTTGACCTTCTGGCTTCATGGGTTGAGAAATACCCAATCATCACAATCGAAGACGGTATGTCCGAAGATGACTGGGATGGTTGGAAATTGCTCACTGAAAAATTGGGTGACAAAGTACAGCTCGTTGGTGACGACTTGTTCGTAACAAACACGGAGCGTCTTGCTAGAGGTATCGAGCAAGGTATCGGTAACTCCATCCTGATCAAAGTAAACCAAATCGGTACATTGACTGAAACATTTGATGCAATAGAAATGGCTAAACGTGCAGGATATACAGCTGTAATCTCTCACCGTTCCGGTGAGTCCGAAGACAGCACAATCGCTGACATTGCTGTTGCAACTAACGCGGGTCAAATCAAAACAGGTGCTCCTTCCCGTACAGACCGTATCGCAAAATACAACCAATTGCTTCGTATCGAAGATCAATTGGATGAGCTTGCTCAATACAATGGTCTTAAAGGGTTCTACAACCTCAAAAAATAAGCTGTTTACACAGCTTTTCGGGCAAGCCGGGTAACCGGCTTGTCTTTTTTTGATGATGGTGCAGCAGGTAAGAGGCTGGGTCTAATGAGTAGGCAGGTTATTACGTGGATAAAGTTTGATATGGCATGCCCTTCAGAAGCTGTAAGATGGCTATTTCAAATAGAAATTGCATGCATTGTACTACTTGTAGTACAACCACAGCTGTGCTACAATTAAAGTAACTGTTTTTATGGTGAGATGTTATGCCCACATGGGTAGGAGGTGGAAAGAATGGATATTGCTTTGAAATTGCTGCTCGTTGTTTTCTCGATCGGTCTAATCACTGTAGTATTGCTGCAGCACGGGAAAAGCGCTGGTTTGGCGGGTGCCATCTCCGGTGGTGCGGAACATCTTTTCGGTAAAACGAAAGCGCGCGGATTGGATCTTTTCTTGCAACGTGCCACAGTAGTACTGGGTGCAGGATTTATGATCTTGGCTATTATTGTTACGGTGGTCTCCAAGTAACTTGGATTTAAGCCGTCGAATCAAATCGAATAGCTGAAGCCAATGGCTTAACGGATAAACCTTCGTTTCGTGCAGAAACGGAGGTTTTTTAATAGATTTTTATTGACCCAAAGTTTACCAAAACAACAATGCTGTTCGTCGCCGAAGTCCTCCATGTAAACTCTAATACGCTAAACACTGGTTTGACTTCTCACTCCGTTCGATGCCCCTTTCACTAATAAAAGTTCCTTTAGTAAGGCAGGCATGTCCTTGCCAGTCGCTGCGCATTCTAATGGTACCTTCTTGCATTGTACTGATTTTTCCAAAAAGTCTGTTCCCGATCAGATCGGGCAGTGTACTCCCTGCATAAACTGTTTGAAACAGCCATACTTAAATGTCAGGCTGGAAGCAGCAGTCAGCCAAAGGTGGTTTTGTTTTTTGAGCAGGTACGGATGGGCTGGATTGAATTCGTGTATACTAGGGTATGAGATAGTAAGGCCGCGGTATTCGGAAATTCATCAACAAATGAACCGTATGGCATCTGTTCGAATACGGCACGGATTCCGATACATAAAGAGAAGAGAACAGACTACACTCTTACGTTTCCCGAGGTGAAAAATAATGATAACCGAACAACAATTACTCGACTTCATGCGGGAGACCGCTTATAAACCAATGACTTATCAGGAGCTGGAACAGCACTTTCAGATTGAAGATGCTGCTGATTTCCGAGCCTTTTTGATTATGCTGAATACGCTGGAGGAATCCGGCCAAATTTTGCTCACAAGTAACAACCGCTATGGCATGCCGGAACGCATGAATTTAGTGCGTGGGCGCCTGCAGGCGCATGCAAAAGGGTTTGCTTTTCTTATTCCTGAAGATCGGGAACACCCGGATGTTTATATCCATGCGAACGATATGAAAAGTGCAATGAATGGAGATACGGTGCTTGTCAAAGTGACTTCTCAAGGACCGTCCGGTGGTCGTCTTGAAGGCGAGATCGTACGGATTGTGACGCGTGCAATCACACAAGTTGTGGGTGTTTTCCAGAGCCACGAAGTGTATGGATTTGTCATTCCGGATGATAAACGGATTAATCGTGATATCTTTATCCCGCGTACGAATTTTGCTGGTGCAGTGGATGGACAAAAGGTCGTTGCCAAAATTGTCAGTTATCCGGAAGGCCGTGCGGCAGCTGAGGGGGAAATTATTGAGATTCTGGGACACAAGGATGAGCCGGGTATTGATATTTTGTCCGTCATTCGCAAGCATCAGCTGCCTGAAGCTTTCCCGGAAGAAGTGATGGAAGAAGCGGAAAAAGCGCCGGATTCCATTACAGATGAAGAGATTATTCAGCAGGGACGCCGTGACCTGCGTGGTCTGAACATCGTTACGATTGATGGTGAGGATGCGAAGGATCTGGATGATGCCGTTAACGTGGAAAAACTGCCAAACGGAAACTACCGTCTGGGTGTTCATATTGCGGATGTGGGTTACTATGTGCGTGAGAACTCCAAACTGGATCAAGAAGCGTATAACCGTGGATGCAGTGTGTATCTCGTTGACCGAGTTATTCCGATGCTGCCGCAGCGGCTGTCCAACGGGATCTGCAGTTTGAATCCGCAGGTAGATCGTCTGACATTGTCCTGTGAGATGGAGTTTAACGATCAGATGAAAGTTGTGAAGCACGATATTTTCACAAGTGTCATTAAGACGAAAGAACGTATGACATACTCTAACGTACGTAAAATACTCGAAGGCGAAGAGCCGGAGCTGCTTGAGCGTTATAAAGATTTGGTGGATGACTTCCACTTGATGAAAGAGATTGCTTTGAAGCTTCGTGCGATGCGTATGCGCCGGGGAGCGGTTGACTTTGATTTTGAAGAGTCCAAAATTATTGTCGATGAGAACTGTAAACCGGTGGATATTGTGAAACGGGAGCGTTCCATTGCGGAACAAATCATTGAGGAATTCATGCTTGCAGCCAATGAGACAGTAGCTGAACATTTTCACTGGCTCAAAGTGCCGTTCATCTATCGTGTGCATGAAGATCCAGATCAGGAAAAACTGCAAAATTTTCTCGCCTTTGCGGCGAATTTTGGACACCATGTCAAAGGACGAGGCAATTCTGTTCATCCACGAGCGCTTCAATCGCTGCTCGAGGATATTAACGGCACGAAGGAGCAGACAGTCATTAGTACGATGATGCTGCGTTCCATGAAACAGGCTAAATATGACTCGCAAATGTCGGGCCACTTTGGTCTGGCGGCAGAATTCTATAGTCACTTCACATCTCCGATTCGTCGTTATCCCGATCTGGTTATTCACCGCGTCATTCGAGAGGTCATTGAGAATAACGGAGCATTACCTGAAAACCGTCAGGAGTACTTGGCAAGCCGCATGTCGGATATCGCACAGCAGTCCTCGGAACGTGAACGTGTAGCGGTTGAAGCTGAGCGGGATACGGAGAAAATGAAAAAAGCCGAATACATGCTCGACAAAGTTGGTGAAGAGTTTGAAGGCATCATCAGCAGTGTAACCAGCTTTGGTATGTTTATTGAGCTGGAGAACACGGTAGAAGGTTTGATTCGCCTCAGTGCCCTGACAGATGATTACTACCATTTTGACGATCAGCATATGGCTTTGATTGGGGAACGTACTTCCAAGGTGTTCCGCATCGGTGACGAAGTGAAGATTCGTGTAGCCCGTGTAAGCATGGAAGAATATACGATCGATTTTGAAATGGTAGATATGAAACCTCGCCGAGAACGTGATGGCGGTTTCGATCGTGGTGCTCGCGGTGGTAAAGGTGGTCGTCCTGGTAGCGGAGGCAGCCGAGGCGGAGCCAAAGGTGGCTTCGGTGGAAGCCGTGGCGGCAAAGGCGGCGGAGCTGGTGCAGGCGGTAAACGTGACCGCGGGGGCAGAACGGCAGAAGACAGTAGTAAAGGTGCTCGCGGTGGGCGTGGCGGAACGGTAAATGCCGGAGCAGGTGCTGGCTCATCAGCGGGTGGATTTGCTGGTAAAGGCAGCGGCAGACCTAAAGGTGAACGTCGTGCGAGTGATGCAAATGCAGGCGCAGGCGCTTCAGGTAGTCGTGGTAAAGGTGCAGTGAGCTTCGGTTTTGGCTCGGGCAAGGGCGGATATAGCTCATCCCCAGCGGGTCAGGATAGCGGATCAGGTGAGCGTAGTCAGGGAAGCAGCCTGAATGGAAGTGGCCGTGGAGAAGGAATCTTCAAATCCGGTAAGAGTGGCAGCGTTAAAGGTGGCAAAAGTGGAGGTAAACGTAAGAACACCTCACCTAGCGGTATTTTTATCGGCGAAAATGCTACACCGGGCGGCGCGCAAGAAGGCGGAGCACCGCGTCGCAAGCGGAAGAAGAACAAAGGCGGAGCTGGAAACAGTACGGCAGCTTTTGTACGCAAGAAAAAGAAGTAAGAGCCACGTTGACGCTGCGGGCAAAATCGGTTGATCTAATCGTTTCTGCTTGCGTTTCAATATCAATAAGTCTGCAAACCATCAATATGGGATTCGGTTTCGCATGAGCTGGAAAGGGTAATGAGAGGAGGCGGCAGAGGCTGCCTCTTTCTTGATTTTAACAGCCGTCCTTGCTACAATTAAGGTCTGGCACAGGTGTTTTGGTGCACCATGGATGCTGTACTGATACAGCGTGATACGGGTTTATTTTACGAAGAAGGAGTGAGGACATGGGCAAGAATGATGGACAGAGTAAAGTGCTTGCACAGAACAAAAAGGCTTCCCATGACTACTTCATTGAAGATACGTATGAAGCGGGCATGGTATTGACCGGTACGGAGATCAAGTCTCTTCGGAACGGCCGTGCGAATATCGGTGATGCGTTTGCGACGATTCGCAACGGTGAGATTCATATTCACAATATGCATATTAGTCCTTTTGAACAAGGGAATCGGCATAATCCAATTGATCCAACACGCACACGTAAGTTGTTAATGCATAAAGTGCAGATTCATAAGCTGCTTGGACTGTCCAAGCAGGATGGATACAGTATTGTGCCGTTGAAAATTTATATTCGCAATGGTTATGCGAAGCTGCTGCTTGGCCTGGGTAAAGGTAAGAAGCAGTATGATAAACGTGACACTGCCGCGAAGCGGGATGCGCAGCGTGATATCCAACGTGCTCTGCGTGAAAAGCAGAAGGTTGCGCGTTAAAGAGAATTACTATTCGTATAAGCAAATTGGTATGCAAATGTTGAGCTTGTTGGCTTAGCATATCGATGATTTGATGCAATGAAGAGTCCTCGCGGCTTGCCTGATATCAGGTGAGCGTGAGGTTTTTCTGTATAGTCTGCGTAAGTTTGTTAAAGCGTGGGTAAATTAATATAACTAACGGCTGCAAAGTGCATTCTACGCATGTTTATGTGAGGTGTTTACGTTGGTGTTATCCCATCGCTGCAGCTCCAAATTGCCTGCACACCTTTAACGGCAAAGATGTGGTGTTTTATTTTATTAGATACGATATGCAGTTGGGTAAACTTTACTTCCGATGGTTGACGCGGTATAATATGTAGACGATTGAGCCTGATGGCGTGGTTATAAGGCCAAGTTGGATAACCTTGTATCTGTGCTCAATACACTGGATTGCCTTCCAGCAATCTGCACTATTTCGGCAGTCTGAGCTGTGATATGATTATTCATGCAGCAGACAGGAATGCCGAGTATGTAAGAAACATCTTTTCACCTTGGAGGGATTAGATGTGCAGCACCTTTGCTCCGTATTCACGGATTAATCCTGGAGCCCTTCTTATATGAGGGGGCGTTTATGGATTCGACGGGGATAGTTCGAGCATAGGTAGCGGGTAGTGGGGACGCGTCCGCTTCATCAACGCTAAAGCCTATTAAACGGCAAACAACAAACAAACTACGCTTTCGCAGCCTAAGAAACTGTGTGCGTGCTTCTAACCTGCATCGCCCATGTGACAGGATTAGGGGCTAACAAGTAGTGGGATACGCTGTCACATCTCCGCCTGGGGTGTGCTGAAGAAGACAATCAGGCTGACCCAACGTATAGCCGGTTACGGGGCGATACTCGGGTGACATCAAAACTGTGACTACACCCGTAGAAGCTTATGTGTCGTTATCTTCGGACAGGGGTTCGACTCCCCTCGCCTCCATTAGTAGTATTAAAAAAAGCACCCGATAGGGTGCTTTTTTGTTTTTGATGGGTTGAAAAGGGGGTGCTATCTTCTTCTCTAAAAACATGTAAATGATACAATGCTTCTTAGATCAACCCCAGTAAACACCCATAATCGACCGGTCCATCTAAAACCTGCAACGGATGTACGCCCTATAAAGGTTGGGAAGAACCAGAACGCGTTCCCATTTCTTAGCCACACGTATGTGTTGCGGAATAAACAACCAGCAATAGCTCCGGGGTCGATGGCGAACGCTGCAGCAGCGGGTTGCGGTGGTGTGAATTGTGGAGGAGGAGAGGATGGTGGCTGCTGTGCTCCTTGTGGTCCTTGAGGCGGCATGAATGCCATAAGATTTCACTCCTTAATTATAGGATTAGGCTCGGGTCGAGCCTATAATAATGAAATGGCAAGTAAATTGAACAGCACTAGGGGTAATACGACATCATTGTGGAAACCAGGAACAAAGCCTCGATTAGTCACAGGGCTTGGTAGTTTTAAGTATACAATTCCCCTTTCGCAGTGGATGAGTAACCCTTCAAAGACATCGCCATCTGCTGTCTCCACTCGAACAAGTGCATTAACATTGTTTTTACATATATTTGTTACATGGTCTTGAATGGATTTTAAGTTATTCATCGTGGTTGGATCCATTCGAAACAATGTTTGTTCTTGTTGCCCCTGCAGTTGCAAGTTCATGGTCATGACCTCCAATGTAGATTCTTTCATTTTCTCCATTCTATGCAGAAGCCTATAGGGGAGTGACGGTCTGCATGCGATTGATACCAGGTCTCCATTCTTTTAAACGGAATGAGCCGAAGGAGATCGAGTGAGAGGGTAAACCGCTCTGGCTCTAAGGCTTCGGGCTTCTCTGACGTCGATTACGATATATCTCTGATGATGTACATGGCGGTACCTCTGTACGTAGTGCGGTTAATGTGATGGCTTATTGTTTGTTTGAATATTCACTAAAAATATATTTTGTTATAATTAAATATGGAACTAACTATTATCTCAATGAAATGGAGTTTACTTATATGCACTTACTGGATAAAAGCCAACGTGTCTTTTAGGGGACGAATGCCTTTGTCAGTGATTAGAGGTGAACACTTACTAGTGGAAGGTGGAGTAAGTCCGTCTTACAGTGGTTGATACAAAACATGAAAATCAATCGTGGTTCGGATCAAAAGATGAAAGATGCTTTTGTGAAGTAGGAACTAGAAGTAATCGTTTTGCAAAACAAGACGGTGAATTTGTCACTTCCCTTTAAAAGCCTGAAACTATCTTGTGATAGGAAAACTAAACGGAACCCTTTCTTCAGATGAAATAATTCATCTTGGAGGAAGATACGTTGAGTAGAAAAACTGAGAATACAAGTTTCCGTTGTGAAAACTGTCATGCATATGTTGAACCATTAACAAACGGAAGCTTTAGAAATCATTGTCCAATTTGCTTATTTTCTAAGCATCTAGACAATAGACCAGGCGATCGTTTAAGTAGTTGTAAAGGATTAATGAAGCCCATTCAACTCGAATTTTCTAGTAAAAAAGGATATCAAATTGTACATGAATGTACATCTTGCAAAAAAATGCAGCGTAATAAAATCGCTGTGGATACGAAACAAGAAGACGATATTTTAAGCTTTATGACATTAAATCTGCCATATTAGAGTAAAGATGATGGTTAGTTCCACCCCTTTTAGATTCGGAACTGAAAGGGGTATTTGCTTTCTTCCCATAGCACAGGTTTAAAATGGTCGTGGCCTGTATACGTATGATTCTGCAGTACGATCCTGACGTGTTTGCTGTCCCACACTCCGCCTTCCTTATCGCGGCTATGGCTATAAAGAACAACAGGCGCATTCGTGAGGATGCAGAAGGTAATCAATTTGAAATTATATTTGATGCTGCTGGGAAATAGCAAGAGTATGATTACCGTGAGTGAAACCAAATCTAAGGGCTATCTTCCTCCTGACAATAATAATTCTATATTTGGAGATTATCTTTTTATGAAAAATACCACAAAAATATTTCTGTCAGTTCTAATTTCTATCGGTGTAATTATCTTCCTATACATCTATACCACCGATTCAATTAAAGGGCCAGAATTAGCAGATGAATCTACTACTACATCCTTACCTGCATCTACAGTAATCAATAATGAAGATCTCGCAGGTACTTCTACTACGAAACAGTTTAAATTTCCAGATGGATTTGACTATGTAAAAGTGAGCTTTATAAACACAGGTTCACAACCAATCACATTCACGATTAACCAAGGATCTACAACTGGTGCAGCGAAAATGTCCGGGACTGTTTCAGCAGACGGTAAAGAACATACATTTTATAGTGAGAAAGCTTGGCCAACTGGAGAATTTTATTTGAACATATCTTCCGCTCACGGAATGACTGGAAAATTAAGTTTGCATCTGGGCAATGATCTCTCCATACAGTGAAGAGAAGAAGAAAGAGGCTATTCGTCTCACGAGTGAAAGAAGATTGGACGTAAACCCGGATCATGGAGGAGTGTGGTATGCGTAAGCCTGAGGGTAGCTCGGACTATCCTGTCTCTTGGTCAAGAAAACAGTTCTGAACAATCAGAGGATTGATAAAAGCGGAGAGAAGAACCTAGACTGCTTATTTTAAAAGTTAAACCAATTGAATGTATATCCTACGATGAATAATAGAATGATCCATCCCCATAGAACTATTAAACGCAGCGGCCTGGGAATTAATAAGTACTCTGAATAGAGTTTGGAGAAAATATTAAACACAGGATACCTCCTTTAATTAAGGTAAGGAAAGTGATTTGAAAAACACTATAGAGCACGATGTAAAGAAACATTGGTTCATCAGTGAACTCCACAGATAGACCGTTGATCATCATAGTTATCTGAGTAATAAGAAAATGCTGCAGCATCTTAACTGAACTACATTTATTATAAATTATGGTACATTTATATCGGAAGTCAATCAAGGCTTAAGGTGTGGGTTATCAACCTGAACTTAGGAGGACATCACCATTAAAAGAATTTTACTGCTTATTATGCTTGTAGTTCTTGGGATAACCGTCTGGTATAAGTACCCCTATGATGTAAATCAACAATATACAGCATCTTCAATAGATGGAACGACTATAGAAGTTTCTATTGAAGTGAAAGGCTGCCGGAATCTTTTTAGTCCTAACAGATATGTAGGAGTCATGAAAGTAAATGATGATACATACGAGACAGTAGAGGCAGGAAAAAATACGAGCTTTCTTGAGCGATTGTATATGAAGGTGGAAGGGGCCGAGGACTTCCCAGTATTCCTGACCCAGAAACGAAATGGGGACGAGATTACACACGAACTGATCGATATTGTATGGGGAGATTCGAGGTTCGAAGAAATATATTTTCTATTCATTGATCAGGATGACGGTAAATATTTTGCACCAGCTCGTAACGCTATAGAAGCACAGAAGCAGCAGGAAAAGATTTTTAAGAAATTGGTGGGGGAATAAATATAATAAGTTAGATGTGCTGTATACATCTTTAGTATTAATAACAGCATTTAATTCTAACTGTAGAAGATTACATAGGTAGATGAAGTATTTCACATTTTGATTTAGAAAAATGGCCACCCGACTAGATCAGGTGGTCATTTCATGTCGGTATAACTTTATTTAATGTCCTGCATTCTCATCTTCATTAGTTCCTTATTTCTCTTCTGCTGAAGTGATTTTCTGCCCACACTCCATTCCGAGATGAGGAAGATCAATCCCAAGAGCAAATACAGCGTATAGCTTAGAACACTCTCGTACCGGTCTGTAACGAACATCCACGTAGAGAAAGCAATGTAAGCAAGAGGGATAATGGCTCCCCAGAGGACATTATTTCGAGTGGACAGTAAGTATTGAGCTGCTAATATACCAACGATGATAAGTAGGTTATATAGGTCAGTCATCGATTATCGTTCCTTTCCGATTTATATTTTTCAATAATTAATTTTGCATCTTCTAGACTGATCCGGTCGTCAATGGATAAATGCTTAATGAATTTGATAAAATCTTCATTCTCTTCGGCTTCATTTGCTTTTATTTTTTCTATTAAGCGGTCGAGTTTAATTCGAACTGTCGGGTATGAAACTTCATATATTTTTGCTATCTCCTTCAGAGAGCCTGATTTGAGAACAAATTTCTTTATGAACTCGAGATCCTCATTTTCCAAGGACATCACCCAGTCAGGCAAATTCCTTCTTTCCATAATTCCCCTCCTTTTAAATCTATAATAACATTATATTCAATAAAGTTAAAGTAAAATTAAATAATATTAAAAATAAAGTTAAATTAATAGTCAATAAAAGTATTTATGTACTCTGGAATCATACATTATTGTCCTATAGCAATGCTGTGAAACGCTCTTTTAATTACAGCATCCATATCATTTTAGATCTCTTCAATTTTTGAGATACAAATAAAAGAAAAACTCACTTTTGCATGATATGATAAGAAAGGTCGGATTGCATATTTATGTAGAGAGCGAAAAAATAAATTTGAAATGAGTTGAGCATGTTGGCGATAAAACATGGAATTTGGAGAGTTTCTGGAAGTGACGTTAGACTCGTAAAAAATGTAACTTTAGATTTGGAAATTGAACTTGAGGAGATCATTCAATCCAATCCTGCTGTATTGGACGACAATTGGCTCATCATTGGAAGACAGGTCCTGACAGAGTTTAATACATACATTGATTTATTAGCAATTGATAACAGCGGATCTATCATTATTATTGAATTAAAGAAACATAAAACTAGTCGGGAGGTTGTTGCACAGGGGCTGGATTATGCCTCGTGGGTTAAAGGCTTGTCAGCAAGTCAAATATCTGTAATATATGAGTCGTATATAGCTAAATATCCTCAGTATCAACATAGTCTAGAGGATGCGTATTATAATAAATTTAAGGTTAAACTTGAAGAGGAAAATATCAATCATTCCCACCAGATTGTTATTGTAGCAGCTGAATTAGATTCAAGTACGGAGAGAATTGTGGAGTATCTTAGTGACTCCCTAATTCCAATCAATGTTATCTTCTTCACTGTCTTTGAGGAGGACTCAACGAAATACATAAGTCGTGCATGGATGATTGACCCCCAAGAGACTTTAGATAATGCATCAAATGTAGTTAAAGATAAAGAGCCCTGGAACGGAGAATATTATGTTTCTTTCGGGGATGGAACAAATCGTAGTTGGTCGGATGCCTTGACGTATGGATTTATATCAGGTGGTGGTGGGGAATGGTACTCACGTACACTTAATCAACTATCAATTGGAGATCGTGTTTGGGCCAATATTCCAAGTGTAGGGTATGTTGGTGTAGGTACTGTAACGGATACAGCAAAAAAAGCAGACGAAGTGTTCTTCCCGCAGGATGGAGTAGAGCAAACGATATATCAACTCAGCAGCAAAGCAAATTACTTCAAAGAGTTTTTACACGATGATGATCGTGCAGAATTCATTGTTAAAGTGAATTGGATCCAAGCGCTGCCTGCAAGTGCAGCTGTATCAGAAATTGGTTTCTTCGGGAATCAAAACACCGTTTGTAAGCCGCGAGCTTCTAAATGGGTTCATACCATTAACCGTCTAAAAGGGATATGGCACATACAGTAACCTATAAAATCGAACTAAAAACCCGCTCATTGAGCGGGTTATTACATCTTGAATTCCAAAAATACGAATCTGTTATTTTAGAAAACTTCAAATACAAGTGTCCTTAATCATCGTCATTCACATCATAATAAACGACATCACTGGGCAGCTTAATGTTGGGAACCCATAGTTTTCGTCCGTTCCAGCCCTTTTCGCCTGTCATCTGGTAAACCGTCAGTACAACCTTATCCTGAACGGATGCACCCAGCTGCCAATCATTAGACGAGAGCATGGCACCTGTGCCTTTGGCTACGTTCCTATTTCTGCGAACAAGAAGTATGCCCTGGGAAGTAGGATTATCCGCTAACATTGAATTAATAATGCTGACAAAAGCATGGATTCGAAAATCAGATTCGGACGTCATATGGATGAGAATTTCAATCATCAGCCGCAAGCTTACCTGATAATAGTCTTCTGTATCATCAAACCGCTGCAGCAGCTGGTTCAGATCTTCAATGGTATTGTTATCTGGTGTAAATGGATAATAATTTGTACCGCCTGATATCATGCTCACCTTTTTATGATCCAGCACATTTTTTCTTGTCGGATTCAGTCCCTCTGGATAAAACATTTTGATATGCTTCAAGCCTCGTTCTACCTGAGAGATGATGGAGTTATTGGTCGCGTTGATGTCCGAAAATAATTTATAGAGTTCCTGACCGATAAAAACTCGCATAAGGCCTTGATCTCGATCATATCCAAACATGCGGCTGTGCTGCCACATCGTATCAGCTTGTGGTTTTTTAGCAGTACGCGTGTAGAAAATCGTATGCAGCCCGGGGAAAGTAACTCCCCTTCCCAAGGTATTGCCACCAATGATAATATTCGAACCACTCTCATACTGTTCACTGGTAACGGTTGAGGAACCATTCATTACAAGCACATTTACCTGATGGTTGATCAACAAACGTTTGATGTTAGCATAGACATTTTCAAACGATTTGCGCTCGTATTTTTCGGGCTGTGCTCGGTCAAACTCTTGTCTTAACGCGAGTATGAAAGCAGGATCATCAATATTCTCCGTACAAAACTGAAGCTCCCGATAGACTTCATTCTGAAATTGGGTATGGACTGCCTGACGAACACTTGGATGAATCAAAAAGTTGCAGACCTTGCCACCTGAGATTAAAATCTGACTGGAAGCCATTAGGTGGGAAATTACAGCAGCTTTTAATGGATTTTCACTTGTGTCAGTGAATACGACAGATCTTGGCTCCTCGTATTGAGGAAAGAAAAAATCGCCCCCAAGATAACCACGTCCAGGGCGGAAATAGTATGTAAAATAGGGGTGCCAGCCCGATGCCATCGTTTGCAGTAGAATCGCTTGCGGTGTTCCGGTTACTTGGAGATATATGCTGCATGCCGCTCTTGATTTGATTTCATCCAGATATTTATTAATGGAAGACTTCCGGCTTTTGTTCACAAGCGTGTTTAATGAGGCAGCATCGGCCTCGTCATCAATGATAAACAATGCATTGCCCTTCATAAAGCCGGTGGAAGCTAATATATTGGACCACTGCCTTAGGGTATTCACATTTTTCTTCAAAACAATAATGGTAGGTTTCATGAGCGAATTTCTGTTAAATGTCTCGGAATCGTATTCGTCACAAATACAGAACTGCTGCAGGTCAGTCCTGACTCGATGAATCGTTTGCTGCTGAAGAAGAACATTGTCAGTTGTTAAAATAATAAATACCGGAAATCCTAAATCTGAAGCCGCTGCAACAAGTCCAAACATTTGGCCGGTCTTGCCGGACTGAACATTTCCAAAAAGTAATCCTACTTCATGGTCACAGAACGAAAAGTTCTCTAAATATGCAGGAACAACGTCATTGACCGTTTTTTGGATAGATTCAGCCAGCTGCACATTTCCCCGCTCTATAATGGTTTGGAGATAAGATTCTAAATAGCTCATAGCAGCAGCTCCCTATCGTCATTGGTATGCGGTAAAAAGGAGAGCAGCCAAACATCAATTTCTGTACCGTTGTCAATCGTTGTTGTTAATGCTGTTTTGGTCAGTGTAAGGCTCTTTCTCCCATACTTTTCAAGTGTTTCTTCGGTAATCAGACCCTCGAATAACGTATCTGCTTCTACCTGGTTTATGGATTCGATCAATCCTGCAGCCGCAAGACGGCCTTTAATCCAGCGTCCCATAATCTTCAGATCGTCTTTGGAGTAGAGGTTTTTATTATTCTGTCCACAGGTCCATACTTGAAATTTCCAACCGTCATCTGTTACGACCATAAACGGTACTTGATACTCTGGATATCCCGGTAAGTCTCTAATTTCTTTGCCAACTACAATCTCAACTTCCCACCATACACGTTTACGTCCTCTTGCATAACACACGTTGATGTTAGAACCCCGCATTTGGGGATCATCATGGTTGGAAGGCACCTTTAAAGGAATCTCGAACGAAATGTCAGTCTTTTGATTCTGATATGCAGTAACCTCATCCGAGGAAACCCTTGTAACAAATTCTTGATCTACTAATTCACGATTTACTTCACGAAGGAGCTTTATATGTACATCCTGAATTGGAACGGAGCAGTTTGGTCGTTTTAGTTTGCTAATAATACCTGTTAATTCCTCTATTTCTTCGGGAACCTCAGTCACTGCCGCGACCTCGTATTGACGTAAGTTGGATGCTTCCAGTTTAATAGCGCCTAAGTTTTGAGAACCGATGATTCCCGCTATGGGCTGGCCTTCTTTGTAAAAAGTATAAAGTTTACCATGATAACTAAAGGCTCTTACAATTCGCACTTCACCGTCGATATCAGAGTTCTGCCATGCCTCGTGAAGGGATACAGCTGTATGATATGTACCTTCTGGCATTCCCTCTAAGAAATACATTCCGATGGTTAAACAAACTTTTTTGATACGATATTCCTCAACAATCCTGCCCAGCTCTTTAAGTGAGGCCTTTGATACATAACCAACGGCAATTTCCAAGTGGTCACATGATGAAGCTGCTTCATTAAAATAATCGATAAATGCTTTCTGAGGATCTTCTATACGGAGCGGCAAAATATCTGAACATAGTAATCTCATGTCTATGATGATCTCCAATCCTATTTCATTGTGCTATTCGTTATGTGCATTCCAGCATAAATAAAAATATTACCTCCCATAGGAATCGGAGGGAGGTAATAGTATTCATTTCATACAATAACAAGTTCCTTAAGTGTAGTCTGGCTGAGCAGCTGATCAATGTCCCATTTGGGCTTCACGGATTCGTATGACACACCAGCGTACGTTTTGAGAACGGATTCTACGATGACTTTCGCACCTAATGGTGGTACGGCCATGCCGACCTGCATTCTGACGCTTTCTTTGCCACCTGTGAAAATGAAATCATCAGGAAACGTTTGAATTCTGGCCCGTTCTCTGTTGCTTAAAGCGCGGGGTTCAGACCAATGATACATATGGGTTCCACCGCCTCCGCTTCCTGTAACAGTATAGGAGGGTGAATCTGGATGGAGACGTCTGTAGATTTGACTCATGCGGGCACCCTTCACATTCAGCTGCAAAGATTCAGGGATTCCCTGGTACCACGCGTTCTCGCCAGGAGGGATATGGTTGAGCATATCAATGACCTTCTGTGTATGGCGGGTGAATTCGTGATTGTAAGCGTCTGATGATATTGGAGGATCAAGCAGAGCATCTGAAGCTGTACGATAGGGCAGCGCTCTTCCCGGTCCATGAGTTGGGGCTGGGACATGATACTCCATATTCAAGTCATCTCTAAAGCCAATAATGATAATTCTCTGTCTGGCCTGCGGGACACCGTAGTCAGCAAAATTGTATAAGTGTGGAGTTAGACGATAGCCGGCATCTCTCATCTCTTTGAGAATTTGAATAAAGGCCTGTCCGTCGTTCGCACTTTGTAATCCGCCAACGTTCTCTGCAATGAACCACTTCGGTCGATAATGGTTTAGGACTTTAATACCGTAAGTGTATAGAGGGCCGAAGGTACCGTCTATTCCTTTTTTCTCTCCAACTAGCGAAAAATCGTTACACGGGAATCCATATATGAAACAATCAATCTCTCCAAGCTGCGTCAGGTCCAGTTCACGAACATCTCCATGATGTACAGTTTCTGGTTGATTCGGGCATATATTATGCCGATAGGTGTTGCAAGTATCTTCTTTGTAGTCATTGGACCATTTATGTTTTACGCTGTATTCAGTCCCATTGGCTGTCACCTTAGCCATCGCGGCGCCAAGCGCAAATCCACCAGGTCCGTTAAACAATTCGCCCTTTTTAAACTCCATGAATAGGACCTCCTTACATACAATCTATTATACCATGAATAAGAACTCTTGTTCTTAAATATCAGAAGAAACATGAATTTTTCACGTGCGTAATGATATATTAAAGATTAACATAGAATTAGCTGGTTTTGCAGCTGTTTTTGATAGAGAGGCGAATTTCATAAGTTGGAAGAGGATATATGACTTGATGCTGGATTCATCCCCTCTTGAAATAGCGTGTTTGAAATACATACGGATGATGGGCATCTATTTTCACAGCGGCTGGGGGTTTCTTGGAAGAACGGGTTGAGAATAAACATCTTAGAGACTATGGAAGAAATAAAACTAGGGCATACAAGATAGACCAAGGCACGTACTGTATGGATTTTAGTTTATAAATTTATCGAAAGGCAGTGACTGCACATGAGCGAAAAACACTGGCTTGCCGTACAGTATCCGCTGAAGAGTGCGAAGGGCAGCAAGCGGGATCAATGGTTGAAAGAGAAGGTGATGGAATACTTGGATGCTGCTCTGACTGAGCATGAGCTGGGGGAAGTCGATGGATGTGATCAGGGAAGCAGTACAGTCGATCCAGCGAAATATGTAATGAACATCTTCTGTGTGGTCACCGACGAAGAACGGGCGATAGCCCTGGTCAAAAAAGTGCTGCGGGAGAGCCGGCTGGATTACACCCGCCTCCAGATTGGTACCATGCCTTACGGCACAGAAGGAAACTATACGCTGAAATATGCTTCCAAAAAGGGTGTTACCGAATTCTCGCTTTAGATCTACGAGACGAGACTGCGGACGAAACGAAGCTTACGCTTACTTATATTTGTATTCACCTGCGTATCCCCTGCTTGTCTCCTCACCTCTCAAGATATCATTGGAGCGATCTTCACATCTCATAGTGAAGGTCGCTTTTTTAAATCCGTCTGACGTTCCACCCTTCTCTGCCAGCATCATAGGCCCAACCTACTTCACTAACCTAAACCAGCAGAAAGCGATAAAAATAGTTGAGGGTCCACCAGAACCAGGCATATAATATACAATTGTATAAAATCCGAGAGAGCATCAAGCCCCGGAATCTGAGCTAACGGAGGGTCTAATGTTGAAAAGGAAGTTTAATCTACCATTTCGTTTGAAAGAGCTTATGCTGCGCAAGCCCAAGACACTCGCTTTTAAAATCCCCTTTGCGTACTTTGTCATTATTCTGCTAACGGTGGCGTTCAGTGCCCTGGTATTGAACCGGATTTCGGAAAATGACGCGCAGCAGAAGATCAACGAAGCATCTCTGCAGACGATTACGTCCATCCAGACCAACGTGGATCTCATGATGGAGAACGTGAACAATTACTCGAAAATGATCTTCTCCGATCCCAACCTGCAGAACTTGCTTCGGCAGGGGAATGTGTATTCCAATTTGCAGACACAGTCCAAGGTCAGCGCGTATTTAACCAATCTTATGCAAGCGGTTCCAATTATTGATTCGGTCTATATTTACGACAATTCGGGGCATCGATTTTCGGTAGGTACGCAGGAGTGGCCTGCATTTCTTGAAGCTAACGTGGAGGATGCGCCTTGGTATGAGCAGGCATTAAATTACAAAGGGCGATATCTGCTCAGACTCAATGGCGGCGACAATACGATCGTGGAGAACGACAGCAATGATATCAAAAATAACAGCAAAATTGCAGCCAACACGAAGAGCACAGAAAAAGAGAAAGTCGTTTCTTTCATTCGTTTGATGCGGGATCTGGATGATACCTCCCCGCTCGGGTTCCTTGTCATGAACATTAAGGAGAAGTCTATAGCTCAGGCCTATGCCAATCTGCCGGCACAGGATTCGTTTCAGGTGGCTATTTTGGACGAGCATCAGCAAGTCATTGCCAGCAATTCAACTGCGCCGAAAGAATCCGTACCTGCAGCATCTGAAGCTGAAGCATCTACGCCTGCGGCTCAGAAACAAGCAGGTATACACAGCATTTTGGAAGCCAACAAAGCTGAGTTAAAACAAGCATTTCAAGAGCAGCCCTCTGGCTCCATAATGCTGCATTCGGGTGGTCAGGATTATGTGGTGACCTACCGCTCTGCTGGTGAAAATCAGTGGAAATACGTCAGTATAAGTCCATCTCGTGCGGCAGACACGCGTAATAAATCCTTGGTTTTTCTAGCCCTCATGCTGCTGGCAGTGAACGGGTCTGTATTTTTCATCAGCTCTTTCATCATCTCCCGCAGTGTTATCAAGCCGATTCACAAACTGCTTCGTTCCATGCAAAAAGCGCCAAGCGGCAATTTTCGCAAAGTCAAAGTTGAGCTGAACAGTTACGAATTCGAACAGCTGTATAGTGGATACAACCAGATGATTGAGCAGATCGATCAGATGCTGAGGCGCATTATTCAGGAACAGCAGCTGATCCGCCGAGCTGAGCTGAACATGCTGCAGGCGCAGATCAAGCCGCATTTTCTGTACAACACACTGGATTCGATCACTTCCCTCGCGATGTCGGGCATGAACGACAAGGTGTGCGAGATGCTGGAGGCTCTCGGAAGTTACTATCGGCTTAGTGTGAGCAAAGGCAATGAAGTCATTACACTGCAGGAAGAGGTCGAGATTGTACGTCATTATCTGACCATTCAGCAGGTTCGATATCCGGATGTGTTCGAAGTGCAGTTCGATATAGCTCCAGACTGCGAGCAGGTGATGATGCCCAAGCTGGTACTGCAGCCGCTGGTGGAAAATTCACTGTATCACGGTATTCGTGCCAAAGGCAGTTCAGGCATTATACGTATTCAGGCCCGGCAGACGGCGGATGCTGTCACAGTGACCATCTTTGACGATGGGGCGGGTATGTCCGAGGAACAAATGAAGCAGATCCAGTGTACAGAGAAGAACATAGTCAACGTGCCGTTATCAAAGTCGATACAGGCTGATCCCCTTCATTCCTGTTATCTTAATGACCAGACAGATCCCACCAATGCTCCGGATTCCTATAAATCTTCTTCGCCGCTGACTCCAGCACCTAACCCTAATGCGAACTCTCATGTAAATGCCAGCTTTGGCCTCTGGGGAACGGCGGAGCGGCTGCGAATATTCTATGATCGAGAAGATGTGTTGAATCTGGAGAGTGCTCCAGGAAAGGGCACCACTATAACGATTACGATTCCGAAGGGAGAAGGTACATTATGGAGCCATTAAAAGTTTTGATTGTAGATGATGAATATCTCATCCGAAATCTGCTGCGTATGCGTATCGATTGGCAGGAGCAGGGCATGACCATTGTTGGCGAAGCTTCCGATGCTGCAGAGGCACTGCAGCAGGTTGAGCTGCTGCGGCCGGACATCGTGTTCACAGATATCTATATGCCGCGGATGGATGGGATTGAGCTGAGTGGATTGATTCTGGAGCGATATCCCAACGTCAAAATCGTAGTTGTGACAGGACATAACGAATTCGAATATGCACGTCAGAGTATCAAGCTGGGCATATCCGATTTTATTTTAAAACCAATTCGTGCCTCCGAGTTATTACATGTTACAGCCAAGCTGCGAGCGGGCATTGAACAGGAGAAAGGGCGCGAATATGAACTGGCTAAGCTGCGGGAAGAAATGAAGCGCAGTCTGCCGTATCTCAAGGAAAGATTCGTGAATCAATGGCTCCAAGGCCTGATGCATGAGGATGAAGTACGGGAGCAGGTGCGTTTCTACGGCATTCCAATCGCTGCGGACCATCCGCAGTCTCGAATAGCCATCATCGAGGTACAGGCATCTGCACCTACACAAGCGGAGACTGCTGCAGAGGAAGTCCAGATTTTGATGCGAATGGAGGGTTTGAAGCACGTACAGGCCTATTACCAGCAGGATATATACACAATCATTGTCATGGACACACATAATCGTATTGTCATTCTCGCGACCAACCCTGATGCCAAGCTAACCGAGCAGGCTGAGCAGCTTCTGGAAGAACTTCGATGTCTGCTTAAGGTTGACGGTACTGAGGCAGACGTAACGATCGGGATCGGACAGCTGTACTCCGGGTGGGGGAGAGTCTGCACTGCTTACCGTGAAGCTTGTCGTGCTCTGGATTACCAGACGTTTGCGGGGAAAAACCAGGTCATCTGCTTCGAGGATCTCGTGATCCAAAGCGATAAACGCAGCCAGCCGTATCGATCGGATAAAGGACTTCTAGAGCAGCTGCAGTTCTGCATCAGTGTTGGTGCTGGTGAGGAAGCTGCGTCTTTACTTGAACAGATCCTAGCTGCCCCATTCTCCAACGCAGCCCAGTTCCGCATGGCAGCCATGGATGTGGTTACGGAGTGCCAGCGTGCCGTTATGGAACAGCAGCTTGAGGGTGAAGAGGTGTTCAACAAAGAAGCGGTTACCCGGATGTTTATGGCAGAGCATCTACCCGAGCTGAGAATGATGTTAGAGCAGCATGTTCGCGCGGTCGCGGATGTTATTCAAGCAAAACGTCAAGCCAAGGAAGGCAATCTGATTGATCAGATTAAGGCATATCTTGAAGAGCAGATGGGCAATGCGGAAGTGGGGCTTTCGAGTACGGCTGCAGCTTTTTATGTGAGTCCGGGCCACTTGGGGCGGCTGATGAAAAAAGAAACCGGCCAGACCTTTGTGGAATATTTAACACAGCTTCGGATGAAAAAAGCAGAATCGCTGCTGAAGCAGACTGATTTGAAAGGGTACGAGATCGGAGAGCAGGTAGGCATCCCGGACCCGCATTATTTCAGCGTGCTGTTCAAAAAACATGTCGGCCGATCAATGAATGAATATCGGAACGTCAGAAGTTAACCTTATAATTTATTCAATGGTCACGCTTTCATTTGTGTTTGAATATTACAACAAAATGCCTGTTTTCTAAATGGAGAACATCGCGTCCAATTACTAAAATGTGGATAGAACCAATACAAAGATCAGGGAGGTCATATGATGAAAGCGCTATTAAAGAAATCTTTAAGTCTGTTTCTGGCTCTGGGGCTTACAGGAAGTCTGGCGGCATGTTCGTCCGGATCATCCGGCGGGGCACAGGGGGAGAGCAATGGCAAGATCAAACTGACACTGTGGGATCAATCCGTTGGCACGACGGACCCATCAGCCAAGCTGCTGCCAGAGATTGTTGAGAAATGGAACAGCGAGCATCCCGACATCCAGGTTGAACGTACAGGCACAACTGGCGAACAATACAAGACCAAGGTTAAAACATCTATCGCAGCGGGGGAATCACCAGACTTGTTCTACGGCATGGGTGGCGGCAGCTTTATGCAGCCGTATATTAAATCTGGTAACGTACTCGAAATTACAAGTTATCTGACAGACGATATCAAGGAGCGCATGGGCCCAGGGATGGCTGAAGCAATCAATATGGACGGCAAAATCTATACGCTTCCTGTGTACACACACATTGCCAACCTGTATGTGAATACAGAACTGTTCGAGCAGGCGGGTGCCAAAATTCCGACTACATATAATGAGCTATTAGATGCTGTGACCAAACTGAAGGCAGCAGGGATCACTCCGGCAGTAATCGGTGAGAAAGACCGCTGGCCGGGCATGTACTGGTATGACATGATTGCGATGCGTCAGGCAGGCAATGCGGCGGTGATTGAAGCGTTCAAAGATCCGTCCAAGTGGGACTCACCGGACTTTGTTGCGGCGGCAGCCAAGATGCAGCAGCTGGCTCAGGCCGGAGCATTCAACAGCAGTATGTTCAGTATGAGCTATGACGAGATGCTGGGGGCGTTTAATGCGGGCAAAGGAGCAATGATGTTCCAAGCCAACTGGGTCAATGCAGGCATTGAAGACCCGTCTTCCTCCGCAGTCAAAGGCAAAGTGAAGGTGATTCCATTCCCGGTATTTGAGGATGGCAAAGGCACCAGTACTGAAATCTTCGGCGGAGCAGTCGACGGTTTCTATATCAGCCAGACGACCAAGCATCCGAAGGAAGCTGCGGAATTCCTGATGTATCTGAGCGAGCAGCTCGGCACGCAGGGTTTCCTGGCGGGAGCGGGACTGCCAAGTTGGAAAACCGATTCACTCGACACCTCCAGCTTGTCCTCTCTCGATCTGTCTGCGGCCGATATCATGAAAACGGCAACGTCGTTCATCGCTTGGTGGGATAACATTCTGCCTGCCGAGTCTGCCGAGGCACATAAAAATCTGATTGCCCAGCTGCTGGCTGGTGACGTGACACCGGAAGAATTCTGCAAACAAATGGCGCAGCTGAAACCAACGGAGCTGAGTCTGTAGGTTAAACTGGCAGCGAGCTTAGGCAAATCTGTACGCGGGCAAGCTGATAAACCCTAACATGTCCTTACAGATCTCTGAGTGAAGCTGCTGGAGTGTCCTATCTGACGTATAGGCTTTCTTGTAAATTTAGACTTCCCAAGCCTAACCCATTTGCCATCTATAACAATGAAAATAAAGCCCTAACAAGGCGTGGTCCGGAATATTCCGGTCACGCCTTTGAGAGGAGAAGAGCAATGAACTCTGTATTTTCCAATAAAGGCACGATTGCTGTCTTTGTCCTGCCTACGCTGATTCTGTTCTGCGGCATTGTGCTGATTCCGATCTTTGTCTCCAGTTATTACAGTTTGCTCGATTGGAATGGTGTAGGGAAAGGCGCATTTATCGGCCTGGACAACTATGTAGAGATGTTTAAGGATACTCGCGTGACCAACTCCATCAAAAACTCCCTGCTGTTTGCAGGTGCCTCCGTATTCATTCAGCTGCCGATCTCGCTGGTGCTTGCATTAATACTGGCATCTAACGTGAAGGGGGAAGGCTTCTACCGGACTGTATACTTTATTCCTGTATTGATCTCGACGGTAGTTATAGCCCAGCTGTGGTCGAAAATCTACAATGCCGATTACGGTCTGTTGAACGTACTGCTGCAGCATATAGGTTTATCCAGCTGGGCGCAGGATTGGCTGGGTCAGAAGGATACGGCCCTGGCAGCTTCCTTCATTCCAACCCTCTGGCAGTACATGGGATATCATATGCTGCTGATGTATGCGGGAGCCAAATCCGTATCTCAGGATGTATTGGAAGCGGCACGAATTGACGGAGCTTCCCGCCTGCGTGTGGCTTGGTCCATTATGATTCCGCTGATGAAACCGATTCTGAAGGTGTGCCTTGTATTTTCCGTGATCGGGGCATTCAAGGTGTTCGACTTGATTTATGTACTGACAGGCGGTGGACCATTCTACAGCACGGAGGTACCGAGCACGCTGATGTACGCTACGATTTTTGATACATTCCGGTACGGATATGGCAGTGCAATCTCGGTCTTTATCATTGTGGAATGTCTGGTGTGTACCATCCTCATTAATTCATTATTCAAGACAGAGTAGAGGGGAGGAAGAGTTATGAGTACGATGGATGTTATGCTGCAAAAAAAGACCCGGCCAGAGCGTTCCGGCGGCGGAACCATCGGCAAAGTGCTGCTGCAGGCATTTTTGATTCTTATCGCAATTATTCAGATCTACCCGTTGATCTGGCTGGCACTGTTCTCCCTGAAGGATAACAGTGAGATTTTTAGCGGAGATGTGGCTGGGCTGCCCAAAGCCTTTCTATGGAGCAACTATACCAAGGCACTCTCTGACGGGCATGTACTGAACTATTTTATGAACAGCGTGCTGGTCACGGTAGTCTCGATCGTGCTGGTGCTAATCCTGTCCTCGATGACGGGGTACGCAATTACTAGAATGAACTGGAAGCTCAGCGGGCTGACCATGACGATGATTCTCATGGGTATGATGGTGCCGATTCATGCGGCGCTGCTGCCGCTGTTTATTATTTTGAAAAACCTGGGCCTGCTCAACAGCTATTGGGCCTTGATCATCCCCTATGTGGCCTTCGGTATTCCGATGGCGGTTTTCATTCTGGGCAGTTTTTTCAAAGGCATCCCGAGAGAGATGGAGGAGTCGGCAGTCATTGACGGCTGCGGGATATACCGGACATTTTTCTCTATCATTCTTCCTCTCGTGACCCCGGCGATCTCTACGGTAGCGATTTTCACGTTTTTGTCATGCTGGAATGAGCTGATGTTTGCCGTCACGTTTATTAATAACACAGCCTATCAGACACTCACAGTCGGCATGATGTCGATGGTTGGGACGTACATTACGCAGTGGGGGATTATCGGAGCGGGTCTTATGATTACGACAGTGCCGACAGTTGTGATCTACCTGCTGCTCAATAAACAGGTGCAGAAAAGTATGATTGCAGGTGCAATCAAAGGTTAGTTTTAAAAAAAAGGAAAATCGAAGCGTTCACCTCAAAGCTTTCTGCAAGAAAGCTGCATCGGAGGCATAAGCTTATCACGGGATTTCTCACTGATTAAAGAAGAGAATCAAAAGATCTGGGGATAACAGCTCGGAGCGTTATTCTGTCATTAAAGTGTCCGTGTAAACATATCAAGTTCAACCTATATGGACTAGACCCTGGCTCACAGCCGTGGAATAATAAGGTGGAGTTGATCCGAGCAGTCAGAGAGGGGAATGTGGTTACATGATGGAACATTCGTTAGTCGAGCAGGTATCTGTGCAGGAAAAGGTTGTGGCCTTTACGTTTGATGATGGTCCACATCCGGTATACACCCATCAAGTGCTGGAAATCTTACGCCGTGCAGGCGGGCATGCGACATTTTTCATGATTGGTAAAGAGATGGAGGCATATCCCGATATTGCGGCAGAGGTGCACCGTGAAGGGCATGAGATTGCCAATCATACATACACGCATCCGAACCTCACTGAGCTTACGCTGGAAGAGGCCGAAAAGGAGCTGCAGCAGGCTGAACGTCTTATTCAAGAAGTCACGGGCAGTGCAGCCCGCAGCTTCAGACCTCCATATTTTGGTGTGAATGAGGACATTCTGGCCCTGGCTGCTGAGCATGGATATCACTCCATTGCTGCGGTGAACGGTGGTGCACAGGATTGGGACAATCCCGGGGTTGAACACATTTTGAAGCATACCCGTTCCGTGGTAAAGCCCGGCAGTGTATTGATCTTCCATGACGGATACGGGGATCGTTCCCAGACCGTAGAAGCCGTGCGTGTGCTGGTGGAAGAACTGACAGCGCAAGGGTATCGGTTAGTTACAGTGAGTGAACTGCTGAAATTGGCGAAGTGAGTGCTGTAGGTTGTAAGATGAAGTGGCATTAATTAGAGCAGGCCCATCATTCTATAGAATGAGTGGGTCTTTTTTTGATTTGGGAAGATTCCCTCCATATGAAATATCGAAATGAAATGTTGAACTGAAAAGTCACGGAAAGTTTCATTGGGCGTATTACTCTTTCAAGGTTTTCATATGTTAACAGGAGAGGATATTCGGGTATGTTAAGGGTTAATGCAGCCTGCGGTGGAGCCTGGTTTCATCTCAAGCGGGATCATCGCACTTCATTTTACTTTACAACCGTATCTACTCTATAATAGTAGGCTAAACTAGACTGCGTCAGGAGGAAACTATGGATTTTATCAGAAAACAGCTAGAGGAACTTGGCATGACCGAACCCTCCATCGGGTATCTTTCCAATATTATTATGATCATTTTTATTGCGCTCGTCTCGATGATTGCCAATTACATCGCCAAAAGACTTGTTCTGAAGACCGTGCATCGGATTGTGAGCCATAATCGGTTCAAATGGGGGCACATCGTCGTTCAGAAGAAGCTGTTTCAGAGATTATCACACCTCGTACCGGCTGTTATCATCTATTATACGGCGTACGTTTTCCCGGCCTATCAGGCTTTAATTGAAAAAGCGGCAATGACTTACATGATTGTCATCATGATTACGGTGCTGAATGCGCTGCTTAATGTATTTGACGATATTTATCGTACCTATGAAGTGTCTAAAATTCGTCCGATCAAGAGTTATATTCAAGTAGCTAAGATCGTTCTGTTCATCATTGGTGGCATTATCGTGATCTCCAGTCTGGTCGGACAGAATCCGTTGATTATTCTCAGTGGACTAGGGGCTTTATCGGCAGTATTGATGCTCATCTTCAAAGACTCTATTCTGGGTCTGGTCGCTGGTGTGCAGCTGTCGTCCAATGACATGGTGCGTGTAGGCGATTGGATCGAGATGCCGAAATACAACGCGGATGGGGATGTTATCGACATCACTCTGAATACGGTGAAAGTCATGAATTTTGATAAAACGATCACCATGATCCCCAGTTACGCACTGATATCAGACTCGTTCCGAAATTGGAGAGGCATGCAGGTGTCGGGCGGCAGAAGGATCAAGCGAAGTGTTTATATCGATATCAGCAGTATCCGTTTCTGCAATGAAGAGATGGTGGCCGAGTTCGAGAAGATTCACTATTTGGCCGATTATGTCACGTCGAAATTAAAGGAAATCGAGGCGTACAATATCGAACACGAAGTGAACCGGGAAAGTAATGTGAATGGCAGACAGCTCACGAATATTGGTGTGTTCCGCGAATATATCCATCAATATTTGAGACATCATCCGAAGATTAACAAAGATATGACGATGATTGTCAGACAGCTCGCCCCTGAGGATCGGGGGCTGCCTCTTGAGATTTATGCCTTTAGTAATGACACCAACTGGGCTGTGTATGAGAATGTGCAGGCAGATATTTTTGACCATATCTTTGCGGTTGCATCAACGTTTGGACTGCGTGCTTTCCAGAATCCAACAGGCCATGATATTGTGCAGCTTAAGGACACCAAAGAGTACGTACGTGAATATTGATGGGCAGCCAAGTCTATTGAATTGCGGTTTATTGATGTTCAAATATGCTGGAACGATTCTTATATAGTCCTAATACAGCCGTGTAATACAGCTCCAATACGCAGCTCATAAGATATTCAAATAAGCTATCAACCTCTCCGGTTGATGGCTTTTTGTCTATGATATAATAGGGCATATTTTAAGGACGTAGAACGAACCGATGAAGGGAAAGACAGGAGGTAAGATGGATGAGGGGATCTATGGAATGGAACAGCCGCATCGAGCAGTGGAGTAGGTCGGCCGTGCGGCTGCAGTATATTCAGTCTTATCGTGCGCAGCATGAGGTAGTCCCGAATTTGTTCGAGCTTGCAGCACATACAGGATTCTTTTTCATTCTTACGCATGGAGAGATTGGAATAAGGATGTCTGATGCACGATATCGCTGCCGCTCACCTTACGTATTCCATGGAGCAGAAAACAAGAACATAAGTTTTGAAGTGTCGAATCAGACGGAGGAATGGGCCGGTTATCTGGTTTTATATTCAGTACTGTCTGCGTCGACCGAGGATCGGGAGGGTTTGGCCCATTCTTATGGTTTTGCGCCTTACACGCTTCTGCCGATTCAGGAAAAATGTGAAGCTATGGAACGCCTGTGGAAAAGCAATGAGCTGTTAGACCAGCTGCAAGCCCACTCCACGTTTTTGCCGTTGGTGCATGAGGTTATGAGCCAAAAGCTGCGGACACTTACGCCTACAGAGAGTATCAAACCTAACATCGTTACCGAGGCCATTCAGTATATTCGGGCACACTATAGGGAGCCGATTACAGCGGAGAAGCTGGCTGGCAGATATGACTGCAGTACAAGTTATCTATCTCGTTTATTCCGAAATCAGATTGGGCTGGGGCCAATCGAGTATCTGATCCATGAGCGTATCTACCGTGCCAAGCAGCTGCTTTTGAAGTCGGACGCACGAATTCAGGACGTTGCAGGCAGGGTGGGGTATGCAGATGTATATTATTTCAGTCGATTATTCAAAAAACACACCGGTCGTTCTCCGCTGCAGTTTCGCACGGAACATAAGCCAGCCGCTCAGGTTCAGAATAATCCATTACGCCGTTTGGAATCGTCCATTGTTTCCCTTCCCTTTCATTCTCATAATGAGAATGAGTCTTATTATCAATGGGATAAGGAAGGGGATACATCCATGTTTCGATTTTCAAGACCTGCCTTTGGAGCCATGATGGTATTATGTACATCGTTGATTCTTAGTGCATGTCAGGCAAGCAATTCCACAGGAGGGGGTGCGGCAGCTCAAGAGCCTGCAAGCCAAACGGCGACGGCGACCGCATCAGACAGCACTGCATCGGAAACGAGGATGTACAAGCACCTCAAAGGGGAGACCGAAATTCCTGTGCATCCACAGCGTGTCGTCAGTTTCTTTCATCTGGGTGAGCTTGTCGCACTTGGCGTGAAGCCGGTGGGTACAACGACGTATGTTTTGGAAAATCCACACATTAGCGATAAGACAGGCATTACCGATATCGGCATTCCGCCAGATGCGGAGAAAATTCTGTCCCTGCAACCAGACTTGATTGTAACAACACCTGCATTAGCCGAGATTGTGGAGGGGGGGTATGATGCACTGAGCAAGATTGCCCCAACCATTGTGATCGAGCAGAATAATGAACCCATCAAAGATATAGAGATGTTTGGTGATATTCTTGGTAAACAGGAAGAAGCGAAGCAGTGGAATGAGAAATTTAAAGCGAAAATCGCGGAGTACAAAGCGGAAATCAACCCTCATGTTCGTTCGGATGAAACGTTCTCTATATTAAACGTACGTCCAGATGCCCTTTTTGTATACGGAGATACCAATATGGGGGGCAATATTATTTATAAATATCTTGGATTGAAGCCGGCAGCCAAGGTAGAGTCCGACGTCATTCATGGCGAAACGTGGGAGGTATCCAGCGAGGTGATTCCCGAGTTTATCGGTGACCATCTGTTCCTGGCTGTGAATAAGGGTGCGGAGGACAAGCTTAAGGATGTACAGAAACTGATCGATGCCTCTCCAGCAGGAAAGGCAGGCCATGTGTACACTATTGATTTTGATCAGTTCCTTCCGAGTGACCCTGTTGCGGTAGAGAAACAGTTGGATATCATCACAGATTTAATTATCGGAAATGCTAAATAGAACGTGAGCTGCCTGAATTGATTCAAGCCGGCGTGAAGGGGTAGAATAACGAGAGAATGCTTTATATTTCCAGTCTTGCTCAGAAAAGATCATACTACCTTTTACAAAGGAGAGTTCTCGAATGAATCATATCCCGGAATACACGTTGAATGATGGCTTGAAAGTGCCTGCGATTGGTTTCGGTACGTACAGTTTGAAAGGGGAAGCAGGGGTTCGATCCATTGCGTCTGCGTTTGATGCAGGGTATCGCTTGATTGATACGGCATACAACTATGAAAATGAAGCTACAGTTGGTAGAGCAATCAAACAAAGCTCTATCGCGAGAGAGGAACTGCTCATTACCTCCAAACTGCCGGGCAGATATCATGCCTATGACAAAGCGTTGGTCGCGATTCAGGAGTCATTGTACAGAGCCGATCTGGACTATTATGATCTGTATCTGATCCACTGGCCTAATCCCAAGCAGGATATGTATGTAGAGGCATGGCAGGCTTTAATCGAAGCGAAAAAACGCGGATACATCCGCTCCATCGGTGTCAGCAACTTCCTGCCTGAGCACAATGAACGGCTGGTACAGGAGACGGGCGTCGCGCCAAGTTTGAATCAGATCGAGCTGCATCCGTTCTTCGATCAAGCGAAGCAGCGGGAGCAGGATGCAAAGCATGGCATTGTGAACGAATCCTGGAGTCCCATTGGACGCGGTAATGATGCTTTGCAGGATATTTTGAAGGACGAGAATATTATTCGCATTGCAGAAACGCATGGCAAAACACCAACACAGATTATATTGCGCTGGCATATTCAGCTTGGCTCTATTCCGATTCCTAAGGCCGGTTCCTTAGAACATCAGCAAGAGAATATTAATATTTTTGATTTCGAGCTGAACGCAGAGGAGATGCAGGTTATTGCTTCGTTTAATCGTGCGGATGGACGGTTGTGGAATCAAGACCCGAGTGAGTACGAGGAATTTTAAGAGATAACTGAGCATTTAAAATAGAACGCATACCAAAAGAGTGCCCTCGTCCATAAGGACAAGCGGCACTCTTTTTATAAATAGAACAATTTATTGGCTAGCAGCTAACAAGATTCCCGAACACGTCTGTGCTTGGACATCTTCTGGTATTCACCACTTGAAGACAATCTTGCTCAGCCAGATGTCTTATACACGCGGAATACGGAACGTTAGAATCTCATATGGCTTGATGTCAAAAGCAATGCGAGCATTCTCCACACGGTGCTCTGCTTCGATGTTCTCCAGCAAATCACATGCATAAGCTGTGGCACCTGTTCCCTCAGGCAATCGCAGGGAGGCACGACTGCGGCGGCCATGAGCTTCGTAGACACGGATGATCATGTCATCGTTATCCTCGGCTTTTTTGATGACCTCAAGTACGACATTCTCCTGATCCACAGAAGCGAGCGACCATGTTCCCGGCAATGTTCCGGTTTGTGAACCTATTTCCAGACCAACCAGCGGACGGTTGAGATCATAAGCTGCCTGGATAACACGTCCCTCACGGAAGTCACCTTGATGCGGATAGAGGGAGTAGGTGAACACATGCTGCTCTTTGTCGGCATTTTCATTCGGATAGGTTGCGCTCTTGATCAGGGATAGACGCATTACCGAATTGTGAATGTCATATCCGTATTTGCAGTCATTCAGCAGGGCGGCACCGTAGCCGCTCTCCGCAAGATCCGCCCACTTCTGACCACATACCTCAAACCGGGCCTGATCCCAGCTTGTATTGCGGTGTGTTGCGCGTTCCACGTTACCATACTGGATTTCATAGACGGCTTTTTCACTCCAAATATCGAGTGGGAAGGCAGCTTTCAGCAACAAATGCTCCTGTTTCCAATCTACGAAGGTACGGAAGTCGATCCGCCGTGTATGTGCGTAGAAAATGATCGTTTGTTCAATGGCAGATTCCAGGAATTGTCTTTTCACTTGAAGCACGAAACGTACCGGGCCGCTTTCTACCCATTCCATCGACTGCAGGTCATTGATCTCCCACATATGCTGTTCATAATAATCGTCAATATTCCATGCCTCATACTCCGCAGGACGATCCTCGAATACCTGCAGCACATTGCCGCGCTCACCGGATTGAAGCAGTTCACGCCCCTCCAACTTGTCCCACACGGATATAAATTCCGCACTTTCATTCAGGCGAATATCATACCAAGGGGTCTCGATGGATTGCTGCTCGGATTGCCACTGGGCAGCCGATACACCTGCACTGCCAAGATTAGCAGCGGCATCCGGTATGATGCGGAACGTTTTGTATCCTGATGCAGGCACATTCTCTGCAAGGAACACAAGTCCGCCCTCTGGGGTGTACTGGCTTGGTACTGGACGCTCTCCATCGTGTACCGTTACTTTTTTCGCAAAAGCAGGCAGTTCCACCACATCTGTCCGTGCAAAACCGGTTGGGTTAAAGACAACGATGGCCTCGCCGTCCGACGTAATCTGGCTTATAATTCCGTTCAAGGCGCTGCTCTTCAGTTCGTCCGTGACACGCAGCACCTCTTCATACTGCTGCTGCGAATCGATGTATACCTGCTCAATGGAGCTGCCTGGCAAAATATCATGGAACTGGTTCAGCATCGTCAGCTTCCATGCATGCTCCAATGCGTCGGTTGGATATACGGCTTGTGCATCCGCCTGACGTTGGATCATAGAGAACAGCTCGGCATCGGACAGTGCAAATTCGCTGTGGCGGTTATACTTTTTATTACGAGCCATGGATGTATACGTACCGCGATGATATTCCAGATACAGCTCGCCTGACCAGCGCGGAACCGAGCGTACGCCGTCCAAATTCTGTTCTAATTTTTCAAAAAATTCACGCACAAATGTACGTTTTACCGTTGGTACGCCGGGAAGTCCTTTCTCAAGTCGTCTGCCATGTTCCAGCATTTCCTCGGTTGGCCCGCCGCCGCCGTCTCCGAATCCGAAGCACTGCAGTACGTCGGTGTTGATGTTTTTGTTCTGGTATCGCTGCCAGGTGCCTTTCACTTGTGAAGCATTAAAACGTCCATTGTATGTTGTTTCGAAACGGTGCTTTCCGAATTCCGGGTGTGGGATATAGTCTTTGGCCGTGATGAAATGCGTCAGAACCTCCGAACCGTCAATGCCTCTCCAGTACATCGTATCGTTTGGAATCTGGTTGGTATCATTCCAGGCAATTTTGGTTGTCATAAAATAGTCGATCCCGCTCTTGCGCATAATCTGCGGCATTGCTGCGCTGTAACCAAATACATCGGGCAGCCACAGCACACGGTTCTCTACGCCGAATTCTTCCTTGAAGAAACGTTTGCCATAGATAATCTGACGGATCATCGATTCGCCCGAGATCAGGTTGCAATCCGCTTCCAGCCACATCGAACCTTCTGCTTCCCAGCGGCCTTCGGCAACTTTTTCTTTGATTTTCTCATATAAAGAAGGGAAGTCGGCTTTCAAATATGCATAGAGCTGAGGCTGGGAGGACATGAAGGTGTACTCCGGAAATTTATCCATCAGATAGAGCACGCTGGCGAAGCTGCGAATGACCTTCTCCCGTGTCTGATCCAGCGTCCACAGCCATGCCACGTCAATATGAGTGTGACCAATGCAGTGAACGGTCGGGATATGATCACTTTCGGGACGAGTTTCCCCATAGATATGGTTTTGCAGATACTGGCGTGCTTCCAGCACAGATGCATGAAAAGCCGCACTGTTTTCTTGGCGTAAATCGAGCAGATTTACAGCTTCGTTCAGCTGTTCGATCAGCTTCAGGCGCTCCAGATCATCCTCGCGCAGCAGGTCTGCCGCATCCAGTGCAGCCTTCAGGTCATAATACAAATTCGAGACAGGCTCATGATGCTCGGCAATATATACGTTCAGGAAAACATCAGCTGCGGAAGTGCTGCAGTAGGCATACAGTGCCAGCTCGAATTCTTCCCCTTTGACAGCCGATTGCGTCAGGTCGATTTCGGTATGATTTACATCCAGACCGCAGATCAGCTCGCCATTCAGGAAGGCCAGAAACTGCGGATTATCGTAGTTCCAGATATCTGTGGCACCGGTAACGATGGCGCAGACCACCTTTTTTCCTTCCAAGTGGTCGGGAATACGAATGCGGGTTTTGAAGCAGCTGTGTACATCTTTGCCGCCCCAGCCGTCCCCTTTGCGGAATACGTTCCAGGAGGAAGGGTCTTCATGCACGAGGTCCCATGTATGGTATCCGCTCTCTTTATGGTAAAGCTCGGGTATATATGTCTTTGACGTTAATCGCGCACTTTCCAAGTGTTTCACAATCGTTTGGATTCGAGTAGACAAGGAATTCAATTTCATATGTGTTTCCCACCTTGGTATTTAGTAAGTACAAGCTGTGAGGGTTACTTGAACAACATTAGAAGCTTCGACTAGAACGTTGAAAACGCTGACATTTTAACTTCATCATATCAAACGAGAAATGCTAGAAACTATGTAATGTATGCTGAAAATGCCGTCTTTTTATTGCATTTCATGCTAAAATGAAGGTATGAATGATTAGGGAAGGAGCCTGTCCATGACATCATCGGTTTTGGCATATGAGAGGGGATATGCGATCCATGTGAACCAGCCGGGGGAACCGCTTTTTTATCACCTGGATTATGATGAGCGTTCACATGATCTCAATATGGAGTTTCAGCATTTTCACGATTTTTATGAAATTTTCATTCTGCTCGATCGCACTGCTGCGCATATTATAGAAGGGAGTTTATACGAGATTCAGCCCTATGATATCGTACTGCTCCGGCCGGCTTTGCTGCATAAAACCCAATATCCAAAGGGGCTGCCGCCCAAACGGTTAATCATTAATTTTGCTATACCTCGCCATTTGCCTGGACTTGAGAACGGTTACATCGAGCTGTTTACGATATTTAATGCGCAGGTTCCCATTTTCCGCTTTTCGGAAGAGCGAAGGAAGGAAGTCCTTGCACCGATCAACGACATTTTTGCGATATCAGAGCAGCCTTCTCCCATTCAATCGGTTGCTATCCATCATAAATTTATCGAATTTCTATGTGGTCTTCATCGTTATGCGGCGGAGAATGGCTATGTACGTGAGGAAACAGGATCATCCATGACCCAGCGAATGTATGCTGTTGCATCCTATATTCACAGCCACTATCAGCAGGAGATGTCGCTGGAGGACGTGTCCAGACGATTTTATGTCAGTGCACATCATTTATCGCGCCAGTTCAACAAAGTCACAGGTTTCACGTTTACGGAATATGTGCAGATGACCCGGATTCGAAATGCCCAACAATTGCTGCTGCATTCCAGTGAGAAAATTACGGATATTGCTGCCCAATGCGGCTTCACCAGCTTTTCGCAGTTCAATCGTATTTTTAATAAGCAGAACGGGATGTCGCCCAGTGCCTATCGCAGAAGCAGACCAGCGCAGGATGAGCGTCAGTTGGTTTTTGTAGGTGAAGCTGAAGGGCATAGGGTGACTTAAGGAGTGGTAAGGAGGATTAAGGAGCATTAAGAAAACTGTATCATCTTAATTAGGTATGAGTAAGAGTCGGATTGAGTGTCTGAAGTATGGGGTATGAGCGGGATCAACGGAAATTTGGCGCAAAAACAGGAAGAGTCAACTGCCAAGTAGGGAGCTGACTCTTCACCATATAGGGGAGGTAATTCATTTTCAATAATAGGGTTAAAGTTTCAACTAAGACGTTGCAGCGAGCGTTAAAATTCCATCATTCATTCTGTATACCTTATCGCAGTAAGCGAGCATACGCTCATCATGCGTGACCATAATGGCTGCTTTATGGCGTGATTTGACCTCTTGTGCCATAAGGCTGACTACTTCATGGGCTCGCTTGGTATCCAAGCTTGCGGTGGGTTCGTCTGCCAGGATCAGGTTAGGATCATTCATTAAAGCGCGAGCAATCGCTGTGCGCTGTTTTTCGCCGCCTGACAATTCCTCTGGGAATTTTCGCAGCTTTTGTCCGAGTCCGAGCTCTTCCAGCAGCTTCGTGGCGAATTGCTGATCATCCTTTCTAAGGGTTCCAGACATTCTTTTTACGATGAGGAGCTGATCCAGGACATGGAGATAAGGAACTAAATTAGATGACTGCATAATAAAACCAATTTCTTTCAACCGGATATCAGCTAATTTCTTCTCCGTAAGCGTCGAGATCAGATTTCCGTTCAGTCTGACTTCTCCCTCAGATGCTTTAAGCATGGCCCCAGCAATCGACAAAAATGTACTTTTACCAGAACCGGAAGGTCCAACGACAGCAGCAAACTCTCCTGGTTCTACAGATAGGGACACATGATCAAGAGCCTTCATCTGATTACTGCCTTCACCGTAAATCATCGTAACTTCATTCATCTGCAGACCTTTCGTCATTATTCAACCCTCCCGAGCGCTTTGAGCGGATCAATCTTTGTAATTTTGCGAACAGATACCAACGAGCTTAACATCGCAATCACGAGCAGGATGACGGAATAGGTCACGACAAGACTAGTCTCCAGCTTGAATGGCATACCTTTAGGCATAATCGCAGCAGTTCCGTAAGTCAGTAAGATACCGACCAGAATGCTTGTTACCGACAGGACAAATACTTGCGATACGATCGTTTTACTCAGAAATTTATTGCTGGCACCTATAGCTTTCATAATGCCGAACTGATTCGTCTTTTGCATCGTGATGACATAAAAGAATACACCCAGTACAAAGGCAGATATAGCGAGCAAAAATGCAAGCATCATCAGAATCGTACCGTTCTCTTCCTTGTATCCCGGCATGCCTTGCACAGCTTCGCCCCGAGTAACGGTATCCGTACCAGACAACTTGTTTTGGACTGCATCTGCATCTATATTTTCCCCCTGCAGCATGATTGCATTAACCGGCTCGACCACACCCTTATCCGAGCCTGGAGCGGCAAAGGCAATCTTCCGCCATTGATCCATTGGTGTAAATACGGATGCAACGTGGTTATACGTCTCATTCTCCACAAATCCGATAATGGTTAGGGATTCGGTCGTACCATCTAACTGAAACGTGTCCCCGAGTTTGAAGCCCTCATCTTTAAGGGAAGTGTTCACCACTACATCAGTGGGGTTCTTCGTAGATAAAGGTTGACCTTCGACTACCTTCGGTTCTAGGAAGCTTCCTGGAAGAATACCAATGATCGCAATATCGACCTTATCTTCGTTCTTTGAACTTTCTCCCTTCATGGCTGTCGCCATTGTGCTGCCCATGGGTGCAGCTGCTTCGACATTAGGCATTTTCTCCGCCTCAGCCACCCGTTGACCAGATAGTAAAGATTTACTCATGGAAGACTGGGAGCCCTCTTCAAAAATGACATAGTCTGCTTTCATATTTTTAAAAGTAGATGCAGCCAGCGTGGACAGCCCATTGCCTAGACCAGATAAAATAAATACCAGCCAAGCGATCAATACAAAAATAATGATAATCATTAAAAATTTCAATTTGCTATGCATTAACTCTTTTACAGCTAAAAACACTCTCTCAACTCCTTTATGACACTTGTGTCAGATTTGAAGTGCCGCGACACACGTTCTCATTTATTAAACAATATAAATGACACATGTGTCAAATTGATACCAAGAAAAAACTCAGCTCTTGGCCCCTCCAATCCATGTTTGAAAAAGCAGTCTGCCCCAATCAGCTGTAGGCAAATTCATCATGTTAGGTGTATTAAACAAGTTGAAAAAGACACCAATAAGTACAGGTAGAGGGATATCTTGGCGGAGGGATTTGTTCTGCTGAGCACGTTCAAACAAACGTGATAATTGAATTTTGAGTGTCTGATGCGCATCTTCAATAAATTCAAGATCCCTCGCTGCCGCAGCAGAATTGGAGGTATTAATTTTACTCGCATCACCCAGAAGCTGATGGAGTGCAGCCTCTTCAACGTAAACGAGGAGCAGTTCTTCCAGCGCTTTTAATGGGTCAGACTCATCAACGGCTGATGCATGTTCCAATACATTAGCGATGACTCGCTTCATGCAAGCAGCCACAATCTCTTCTTTATTGGCGTAATACTGATAGATGGTACTCCGAGCTCCAGAGAGATGCTGAGAGAGCAGCTTGAGGTGAAAACCGTCGTACCCATGCTCCAGCACCAACTTTTTGGTCATATCCAGCAGCTCTGTCTCCGTAAACGATTGCTTTCTTCCCATTTACAATCTCTTCCTTCATATGATTTAAAACGTTTCTCTTGGTATTGAAATAGTACAGGGTACTGCCCATTTCACTGATTATACTCAGTTTAGCATAAGATAACCCAATCTCGAGTAAAGCCCATAAGAAATGATAACAAATCCACATCCCCATCTAACGATTCTTTTCGCCCCACTCACACAGCTGTTCCAGCACAGGTATGAGAGATTGTGCTTTGGGTGTCAACGAATATTCTACTTTGGGCGGGATCTGCGGGAACTCTTTACGCGTAACTAATCCATCAGCCTCAAGTTCCTTGAGCTGCGCACTTAAAACTTTGTACGTAATTGCTCCAATCTGCCGCTGCATTTCATTGAAACGAACCGGCTGCTCGGCAGCGAGCAGGTATAAAATAATCATCTTCCACTTTCCACCGATGACTGACATAGTGTAGCCAAAAGGTGTGTCTTGAACAGCTGTATTCTCGCCGTTAAAGTCGGATATGCCCATGTTTACACTATCCTTTCAGATAGTACCTATCCTTATTGTGCGTACTATCCTAATCTTTTTGCCCAGTCTATACTAGCCTTAATTTAAAGTAAAGGGGATAGTTACATGACCACAATTCAAACGTACAATCATGATCTCTGGGATCACGGCATCTCTCAAGGATACTGTGTCGACAATACGCTGTACATCTCTGGACAATTCTCCCACAGCGCAGAAGGCAGCTTTGTTGGAGAGGGTGATATTCGGGCACAAGTATTACAGACACTAGAGAACTTGGATACCGTCTTAGCACAGTTTGGTGCAGCAAAGTCTAATCTCGCCTATGTTGAAATTTACTTGACTCAGGCGCAGAAGCACGGGGAAATCGCCATCGAAATGTTCAAACAATATATCGGTGGGCATCGGCCAGCGGGCAGTTTGATTGGGGTGAATTATCTGGCATTCCCGGAACAATGGGTGGAGATTCGAGCCGTTGCCCATGTTCGTTAGTGTGGAGTAGGGAATCAAAGGAATACTGCTCGTGATATCATTTATCTCGATTCATCCTCTCCCCGTCAGGGTAAAAATAAACATTTCTCAATATGCATATAACATGCCTTAAAGGAGTGAGGATGAATCATTTATAAAGTATCACCCTACATACTTATGCTGGGTATTTTTATTGTCATTTTGGACGGGCTGTGGATTGTACAGACATATGATGTCTATGATAACTACCCTGGATCAGCATGGAGTCTCTTGGCGATCGGACTGAGTTTAATGCTGCTTGCTTATTTCATGATTCAACATAAACAACAGCGGAGACAGCAAGATTCTACGAAGGATAAAGTGAGCCGAAAACAAGAAGAGAGGACGGATGCGCAGCAATTTGTAAATCGGATCTGGAGAGAACGAGAGATGATAGGCGGCAAAATGATTCTGTTTCTTCTGGTGGTCCTTGCTATGATTGCTATCTTCGATCTGGGTTTGGCTTTACATATGCTGCAGGTCAGTATTTTTGCGGGTATGATATTATTTGCGTTCTTCTATATTATGAATGATGATAGAGGCGACTTAAAGGAACAGGAAGAGGACTTGAAGCCCGAGAGTCCTTTCATGCAAACCGTCGTACGCCTGATTGATTATAGGCAGCATCCTTTCAGTTTAGGGCTTTTTGTCTTTATAATCATTGTGCTGACCTTCTTGATGTCGAGACGTTTGGGATGGGAGCTCCATTTTGAGACAGGAGGTAATCCGCTTTATGTCATGAGTTTGCCCACTGCTGCTTTCATTTCATCGGGTTTAACTTTTGCCTGTGGACTAATCTATATCAACCAGCACAGTGATTTCTTTGGACTTCGGCAAACGAAGCAGGGGACGTTCAGGCTGTTTCAGATTCATTTCTATGAAATTATAGCCTGCGGAGCCTCTTTCTTTATCTGGCTGGGTATTATTGTTCTGAGCTGGTTATTTGGTTAGAGAAGGAGTATGAGGTAAAATAAAACAGCTTAAAGATTCCTATTCATAGAATGGAGGTCGTTCTAATCTATAAGAGGTGTTTGTTGTTCCTAAGTTTCATCATATCGGTAAGCAGTTTATTACCGGGATGTTCTTCTGTAAGTTCAGAGCAGGTTACCCCTACAATGGATCATACTTTGGAGGAGACGAGTCAGCACGATGAAGTTGGAACGTTAACACCGGATTCTCCTTACAGTAAGGTTGTTCAAATTGATGTTTATCAGGAAACACCGACCGTTCGAGCACGAATCGAAACAGACAATGGTGAGTTATATGTGGTATCAAACGGAAAAGAAGCCATTGGACATGTCGCCATACCCAGTGTTCTGGGGGTAGAAGGGGACTACTTTTATCAAGGGGATTACGATGTGATTTACGAACATAACCAGGATAAAGTGGTCATAAAACAGCTGCTGGATCTTGTTTTTGTTCAACCTTCCGAGAAGCCTGCTTCGTTCAAAAAGATAAGCTTCCAGGCGATGGATGTATTCCTGCTTACGCCTGAGTACACAGCATCAAGAGGATATAATGCCTATGCTTTTGGTATAGATAAAAAAAGTGGAGAAGCATTTGCGATTACTTTCAAAAATGCTGCAAGAGTGTGGGAGACTGTGAATTATGAAAAAGTCAGCACTCCTGAGAATGAAAATGAAAAGTTGGTTGTAACGACGAGAGATACCAGAGGAGAAGGAGATACCTTAACCGTTGAATACCGTTTTGATCGGGATAGCAAACAATTCATTGCAGAATAGTAAGATGAAAGTTGCTGAAAAAATTGAGGTGTACCAAGGAACTGAAGTTGACTTGATTGTAAGTGATGATCACACACTTCTCGTGGTACCTCAAAAGAAAAAACCAACCTTAGAAGAATTGCTGGCACAGTGCAAACCAGAGAATCGCCATAACGAAATTGATTTTGGCAGAGAAGGGAAAGAATTAATCTAAATGAGTGCTGAACGGGGAGATTTAGTCTGGATAAATTTCAATCCACAAACCGGTCACGAACAGGCAGGCAGATGGCCTGCTATTGTGCTGTCGCCAGCAGCATTTAATGAAGCAACAGGATTTGTCTCGGTTTGTCCTATAACACATACGGTAAGAGGCTGGGGGTTTGAAGTATTGCTGCCAGAAGGGTCATTCTTTGAAGGGGTCATTTTAACAGATCAAATTAAGAATCTCGACTGGAAAGCTAAGCAAATAGATATTGTTGGTAAGGCCTCCGATGAAGTTATCAGAGAATGTCTGAACAAAATTCGTACGTTTTTGTAGTCATCTGAGTCATACATAAATTAAATTCAAAGAAGCAAACCCGCTAATAACGGGTTTGCTTCTTTTCCTAACTTTACTATGATTGTATAGGTATACGTGATAATAGTGCTCCCCTTACACCAAATCCTTCGGTGCAAGTTCAATGGCGGAACGGATAGCCGCCAGCATGCTTTTATCATCAGCAATGTTTTTGCCAGCGATATCAAAGGCAGTTCCGTGATCCACGGATGTGCGGATAATGCCGCCTTTCAGTCCAACCGTGATGTTCACGCCTTCTTCAATGCCCATCACCTTGATTGGGGCATGACCTTGGTCGTGATAGCAGGCTACGACGATATCGAAATCGCCGCGACCCGCCCGGAAGAAGAGTGTGTCCGCCGGGAGTGGACCAACGACGTTAATGCCTTCCTGCTGCGCACGTTCAATGCCCGGCTGCAGCTTCTCTTCTTCTTCCCCGTTACCGAACAAGCCGTTCTCTCCGGCATGAGGATTAATCCCGCATACCGCGACGCGAGGATTCTCAAAGCCTGCTTTTTTCAACGTATCATGAGCCAGCTTCACAACTGTATAGGTTCTTTCCGGGTTAATGCTCGCAATAGCATCGATCAGGCCCATATGCGTGGTCAGGTGAATGACGCGCAGATTTGGCGTGGTCAGCATCATGGAGAAGTCCTCGGTGTCCGTCAGGTCTGCCAAAATCTCCGTATGGCCCGGATATAGATGGCCTCCCAGATGGAGAGCCTCCTTGTTCAGCGGTGCTGTGCAGATCGAGTGAATCTGCTTCTTTTTTGCCAGATCAATAGCTCTCGCTAAGAACTGGAATGCTGCGTCACCTGCTGCAGCGGATACTTTACCGTACTCCAAATCGGCAGGCACCAGATTCAGATCGATGACGTCTACGGTGCCGAACTCATACTTTGCTTCCGCAGGTTCATGGATGGCATTTACTTTTAAGCTGGAACCGATCACGGGCAGCACACGCTCCAACATCTTGGCATCACCGATCACAAGCGGATTGCACTGGTCATATACCTCCTGATGTCCTAGTGCTTTCATAATAATTTCGGGTCCAATGCCTGCGGCATCGCCCATTGTTATACCTACTGTGGGTTTCATACGAGAATGCCCCCTTTTAGTTTTTGAATCGCATGGATAAAGACGTCGGGTTTACCGAATCCCCCAGCTTTAGTAATCACATATAAATCTTCAATACCCATAAATCTGGAGATTGGGACGCCAATTTCAAGCTCGTCCAGCAGCTCGAAACCGCTGATGTTCCATTTCAGACAGATTTGTTTGGCTGTATCGCCGCCTGTCATGGACACTCCTTTGAACAGTCCTTCCTCCAGCAGCCGGGCACAGATTTCACCGATTGCACGTACGATTTCGTTGCTGACCTGCGTGTGATTCAGGCCCCGATTCTCGCCTGTGGCGCGTGCCAGTTCAATATCGATGGATTCAGCGGTGGAGTAGAGTACCACATCTTGTCCCTCCATCGCTTTGGTTCTGATCTCGTCGTAGACACGTTCCATCTCTGCTGCACGGTCTGCTTCTGCAGATACGGCTTTGAACGAGTGGAAGGACACGGATGCGATCCGGGACTGACGAAGCAGGCGATATAACTGCTCACGAGAGTTTTTATTGACGCTGCCCACCACGGTCAGGATCGGTCCGGAATTCGGCGGGATTGTTAGTGCAGCGGATTTGGATTCCAGTTCGTAGTGAGCCGGAAGGTAGTTGGCAATACCTGCAGAACCTGCCCAGGCAAAAGTGTACGGCATGCTCTTCGTCATCTGCAATATCAGTTCCAAATGCCGTTCCTCGGTGGAGTCCACCAGCACATACGGGACGCTTTTTTGTTTCAACTGCTCCAGTCTGGCATGAACCTGCTGCGATCCGGCTTCCAGATCGGTGACGGTAATCTTACCTACGCTGTAATTAGTCTGCTGTTTGAGCAGGTCCGGAAGGTAGGAGATGGTCACGGGTGTCTTCGGATCAAGAGCGATTTCTGTCTCCGCAAGAGGCACGCCGTTCAGGTAATGAATGCCCTCCTGAATGGTGCGGTTATTTTTCGGATACCCCGGAGCGATCATCATAAAATCAGGTTTTACAGCATCGTATACGGCATCCATCTCGATGCCGATATTACCGCGCATGGTAGAGTCCATTTTTTTGAAAATGGTATCAAACCCGTTCTCTGTCAGCAGTTTGGCTGCACGATACACACGCTCATAAGCTTCTTCCGCTGCAATGGAACGGCTGTCTGTATCAAAAACAACGGTATCATAAGAGGCCAGTGATGCCTCGTCCATATTAAATAGAACACTTGTCTTCAAGCCATGCCGGGCTAGCTGCACCCCGCTGTCATTGGCACCGGTCAAATCATCTGCAATAATGGCCAGTTTCATGCAGTCATCCCTCCTTTAAAAATCCATTATGAATGAAATTACTTAATCCACGTCTACGTTTATGTGGTCGGTCGTTCATTATATTTGGCGACACCGCCTGATTTCTCCAGTCGTTTGGAGAGGAAGCCGATAAAGATCGGCAGCAGAATTGCTGTCGTAACCACACTTGCAGCAATCTGCACTGTGGCGATCTCCGCAATGGGACCAAATGAAGCGTTGGCAGCTACGATCGCAGCCGGTGTGCCCACCGCATTACCTGCTGTAGAGCCCTCGGATGCACCGACAATGGGGTTCCAGCCAATGGCTTTGAAGAGCAAGTATCCAACTCCGCCTGTAAGAAGCACGGTCAGCACGCCGAGCAGAATTCCGCCAAGTCCACCTTGGATAATGGAGGAGAAGTTGATCCCCATACCGAGTGCAAAAGCAAAGAACGGGACAAGTTTATCACTGCCTTTGTGCAGCCATTCAGCTAGGTTGCGGTCCAGATTACCAATAATGACACCAACAATCAGTGGAAGCAATACCGCGACAAAGGACATTGGAGAGAACATACCGTTCGCAAAACCCATGGCACCAAAGATCGAGAGCGCTACCATGGTTAGAAATGGTCCGTCACTAAGTGCGAGGAACGGGTAGGCTGCTTTGTCATCTTCTTTACCGTATTGGCCTGCAAGTGCGATATACAGACCGCCATTAGAGTTCGTCATCGCTGCAATAATGGCCAGTGGGGCTAGTCCTAGAAATAACCCATTCGAATCAGCAAATAATATAGCGATAAAACCAAGACCTGCACCGATTGCCCACTTGAATGTAAGAAGGGTCAAACCTTTACCCACGGAGGAACCCGCTGTTTTGAACGTAATCTGCGTACCGGCAATTAACAGGAAAAGCGCAATGAGTGTACTGGCACTGTTTACAAAGAGAGCTTCAGTAAATCCCCCGATGCGTAGGGCATTCGGGAAAAATGTATTGATCGTTGCACCCAGCAAAAGGGGAACAACCATCATACCGCCAGGGATGCGATCTAAAGTTGCTTTAATATTCATAGTCGTAGCTCCTTATGAAGTAATCGTTTTCTTGAAGCGCTTGCAGGGATTATATTATCCCATATCGTTTCATTTAGCAACAATAAATTATTTCTAATTTAAATTAAGACTAATAATGTTTAAAAATGCAACACATTAATGATATGAGCAGCCACGATAGATATCATGAGAAATATCGTGTGGATGAGCCGGATCCCGATGAAGATCAAAGCCAACCTAATCTACAGCAGATTCATGCAGCATCCGGCAGAACAACCTCAAACAAGCCAAAAAAAGACGTAAACTTAAAGTTAATCTTTAAGTTTACGCCATAATGTGGCCCGGTTAATCCCCAGGCGCTCAGCAGCTTTGGATTGATTATTATTTTCTTCCTGCAGCACCAGCTGAATAATTTCTTTCTCAATCTCCTTCAAAGTACCGTTTAGTTTCATTGCACCTGCATTCGCAGCAGACTGCTGGTGCAGCAGCCGGTTCAACGTTTCGCTTGTGATTACATAATCCGGCTCGTTAAGTGCAGCTTGTTTGATCAGATGTTTCAACTGATTGACGTTCATATGTGCGGCTTGATCCCGGATCAGCTGCAGCGCATCCTCCTTGATTCGCACAGCGGTCGTTCCGTATTTGTTGTAATACCCCGTCAGGAAATGCTGCATTAATGGTTCGAGGTCCTCAGCACGGTCTGCAAGGCTCGGCATAAGGAGCATGTTCAGACTCAGCTTAAGTGTCCAATTCGGGTCAGGCACGTGCTCGCTCAGAATAAACAGGCCGATGCTGCTTTGGAGACAAGCTTCAATAAAGGTCAGCAGCTCGGGGTCATTTAGGCGCAATTCAATCTGATTCAGCTCTACCGTTTTCACTTTGGTCAGCGGGATTTTATGCAAATGGCCCGAGGGAACCTGAGATAGATCAATCTGTAATAACAGGCCGCCGCCGGAGTGCATTTGATGCATATGTTTGACCAGAAAAGATTTCCCTGAATCCGCTTCGCCCAGCAGATATATGGGTTCATGATGGGCATACAACGCACGGATGTTTTTTAACAGTGCCTGCATGGCGGGAGATTCGGCAACAATGGGTTCCATGGAGGAATCCGTGTAGGTCATAATGCCGAATTGTGCAAAGGCATAGGGCTCCCCCTTTTCCAGCAGATATACCTTGTAACTCTTGTCATCCAGCGTTGTTTCGTACGCCTGAACTGTCAATTGGTAGTCGTCCACCATAAACACGTTCTGGATTCTGGATTGATGGAATTCAAGACTGGTATTGATCAGGTACAGATGATTGTCGGTCAGCGGATTGCGGTCAAAATCGGTTAGGTTCTCAAAAACCACATCATCTTGTTCGCCCAAAATCAACAGATTTGGATGCTCCTGTGTAACCAGATCATTTAGAATGACAGATAAGGTCTGGTTTTTACTCAAATACCGGTAGACCAGCTGTGCATCTTCCATCGCTCTGCGAATGGATTCTGTGCCGGATTGGATCAATAATCCTTCCAGACCATAGGCCTTGGCCGTATTAACAGTAATAACGTCACCTACAATCTGCTGGTAACCGGATGCCTTCAATTCCAGCAGCAGCCGTGCAACCTCTTCCGAACTGTGGATCGTATACACTTTGAGCGGCAGATCCATAAGATCGATAATGGATTGTGCACCGGATGTAATATTGGAGAAACCAACGATCGCGGTCTGTCCGTTATACTGACTGGCTAAGGTAAGTGAACGAATCATGTCATAACCCGACAGCTGCACATCAATAACCGGTACGGTAACGGCTTGTTTGATTAATTGGGCGGTTCCCCCACGGCTGATAATAATTTCTGCTCCCTTTTTCTCAGCCTGTACGGCCAGCTCAACGCCTTTCGCCAAGTCACCCACCTCGGTTAGAACGGATAGCTGAGGATAACGAGGGATGCATTCTTCTATAATAGGAATCATCGACTCATAAGGAGCGATGAAATGAACTCGTGTACGCATAATGTTCCTGCCTTCATAAAATCATTGATCCCTTTATTATAGCTAACTTGCACAGGAAAGACATCTTTGGAGCGATGCGAAGAGCGATGTGATGAACTGCACTGAATCGAAAGAACATCTATTTCAAAATTAAAGCATTATGGAAAAGGGGTGTTTGATCGTTTAAGCGAGAGGTACATTTGGATGCTGTAAGTGAATTTAAGAAAAAGGAGTGGGTACACATGCCAAATATGCATAAAGCGGCAGACCCGGATCACATTATTCAACATGTTGTGGAGAGGTTCCCGTGCAGGGTATTGTGGAGTGAAGGTCGGCCTTGCCTGGAATATCAGCAGGAAGAAGACTTAGCGATAATCACAGAATACGTGCGGACTGTGTATGGTGTGGAGCTGCTGGATGTCTTTTTTACAGCGGTAGAGAGCCTGCCAGAGGAGATATCATGAAAACTGCTTTCAAGCGAATAGGGTATACAACATGCGCAATAATTGGAGTTTTGTTCCTGTTCATGATTATCAGTTTTACGAACCATCACATCAAATTAAAGAAGGAATCCGCAATGTTAAGCCCACCAGGTGTTATGGTTTCTGTAAACGATCATATGATGCATGTTTATACTGAGGGGTTCGGGCTGCAGACGCTCGTTTTTCTTTCAGGGGCGGGTACATCTGCACCCGTATTAGACTTCAAGGCACTTTACTCGAAATTATCCGTACAACACCGAATTGCTGTAGTGGAGAAAGCGGGTTACGGTTTTAGCGAAGCAGCAGATGTCTCTCGGGATATTGACATGATGTTAGAAGAGACACGTGCAGCCTTGAATAGGGCTGGTCAGCGTCCGCCATATATACTATTTCCACACTCCATGTCGGGTGTCGAGGCTGTATATTGGGCACAAAAGTATCCTGATGAAGTAAGAGCTATTATTGGACTAGATCCTGCAATTCCAGAAGTGTATGAGAAATATCCACTGCCCTCAAAGCTGATGTTGAATGTCGTAACTTTGGGAGCACGCATAGGGATTACACGATTTTTTCCGGCGATCGCAGATTCCTCTGCCGCCATTCAGGAGAATCAGCTGTCACCCCATGATGAGGAGCTGTACCGGGCTTTATTCTATAGGAACACACAGACATCCAACATGAATGAGGAAATCAGGATGATTAAGGCAAATGCCAAGAAGGCAGCTGAACAAGGCGTTCCGGATGTGCCGATGTACTTTTTTATATCCAATGGTGAAGAGTTGCCCGTAGAAAATTGGCAGGCAGATCTTGCTATGTATAGCGAAGCTCTGAAGAATGGCAAATACCTGATCATCGAAGGTGGACATTATCTACATAATACAAATACGGAACAAATAGCTGAGGAAAGTGCTAAATTTATTGCAGAGCTGTGATGATTCGATTATGAAAAATGAAACGTATGCCGTCCTATTCATGTATTATAGTCATATGAACATACCCGAAGGAGGAACAACGATGGGAATCTTATCGAGGTTTAGAGACGTGATGAAAGCCAACGTGAATCATATGCTTAGCCGGCCAGGCGACCCGGAGAAAACGGTGAATGAGTATATGCGCAACCTGAACAGTGACTTGGGACAGGTGAAAGCAGAGACAGCAGCGGTGCTGTCGGATGAAAATCGGGCGAAGCGGGCACTGGATGAGTGCCAAGCTGAGGTGAATAAGCTGCAGCGCTACGCGGAGAAATCAGCAGAGTCAGGCGATGCAGATAAGGCACGCAGTTTTTTGGAGAAAAAAGTGAAGCTGACGGGCAAACGTAATGAACTGCAGGCGGCTTATGACCGTGCTTCTGCCAAAGCGCAGATGATGAAACATATGAACGACAAGCTCGTCGCAGATCTGGGGCAGTTGGAGGCCAGACATGCGGAGCTGAAAGGGCGCATGGCCAGCGCGAAGGCACAGCAGCAGTCTAATGAACGTAATGCGTCTGCAGGTCGTGCTGAATCCGCCTTTAAAGCGATGGAAGATCAAGCGAATCAGGCACTGAACGAAGCCGAAGCCCTGGCAGAGCTTCGCGCAGGCACGCAGGAAGACGATCTGGATGAACTTATTACACAACTGGAGCGGGATATGAACGCAGATGCGGGTAATAGGGAGAAGGAGAATCAGGCTCCAAGTGCGGATGAGGAACTGGCGGCAATCCAGGAGAAGCTGCGGAAGTAAAACATCCAATTTAGACACGGAGGTGAACAAATGCCGGTATTAGAGTATAAATGTCCGAACTGCGGCAGTGGAATGATCTTTGACAGTGTCTCTGGTGCATTATCCTGTCCGAGCTGCGGGCGTCAGGACAACATCGAGCAGCTGCCCGATCCCTTGAAGAAACAGGTGTTCACCGAGGGTGAAGTGAAAGAGTACCACTGCACCAGCTGCGGAGCAGACATCGTAACCGAACCGGAGACAAGTGCAACGACATGCAGTTTCTGCGGTGCGGCGGTGGTTCTTAGTGATCGGCTTACGGGCAGTCTGGCCCCGGCGATGGTGATTCCTTTTTCCATCAACAAAGAGCAGGCGAAACAGGCTTTCAAAAAGTGGTGCAGGAACGGTCTGCTGACGCCAGGCGGCTTCATGACCGCAGATCGCATCCAGAGCATTACCGGCATCTACGTTCCGTTCTGGCTGTATGATCTACATAACCGAATTGAAGTGCACGCCCAAGGAACCAAAGTACGGTCCTATACTCAAGGTGACTACCATTATACGGAGACACAGCATTTTGATATCTACCGTAAAATTCGGTTGGAATATGTGAATCTGCCCATCGATGCCTCGGAGAAAATGAACGACGAACTGATGGATAAACTGGAGCCGTTTCCTTACAATGAGTTAAAATTGTTCAAAACTCCGTATCTGGCGGGATATATTGCGGAAAAATACAGCTATACCGAAGATGAGCTTTTCCCACGGGCCAAGGATAAAACAAGGTCCTATATTGATTCCTACATTGCCTCTACCGTATCGGGATATACAAGTGTGAGCTACACCAATAAAGATATCGATACCACGCTCAAGAATGCAGAATATGTGCTGTTACCGGTATGGATGGTCAACTATGATTACAACCGCAAACAGTACACCTTCGCCATGAATGGACAGACGGGGAAGGTTGTCGGCAAACCGCCGATCAGTAAAGCTAAAGTGGCCGGATGGTTCACAGGGGTATCTGCCGTTTCGCTGCTGTCGCTGAAACTGGTATCCTGGATGATGGGAGGGGGATTCCTGTGAGCAAAAAAAGACCCTTAGTTGCGATGGCTGTGCTAATTGTACTTCTAGTCACCCTGCTCGCTCCGATCTTCCCTATGTCATCGGCATCCGCAGCGGAGAATAAAAATCTCATCTTTGATGAGGCCAATCTGCTAAGCGAGCAGGACCGCAATGAGCTGAATGCACTGGCAAACCAGTATTCGGCGGAACGGCAGACGGACTTGATTATCTATACTACCAATAACGAGGAACAGAAAAGTGATGAGCTGCTTACCGAGGAATTCTATGATAACCGGGCACCAGGGTATGATAAACCTCATGGGAACACCGTTATGCTGACATTGGATATGTACAATCGGGATGTATATGCAGCTGGTTTTTATAAGGGTGAAGAATACGTTGATAACAGCAGGGTAGATAAAATTACGGCCAAAATTGCTCCAGATCTGTCAGACGGCAATTATCGGATGGCTTTTGAAAAGTTTTTGAATCTGTCTTACGAGTATTTGGATCTCAAACCCGGGGTGAACCCGGACAATATTCTGTTTAAGACATGGTTTCAGCTTGCTGCATCCCTGGCCATTGGCGGTATTGTTGTTGGTGTCATGACGTATCGTTCGGGTGGGCGTGTGACGGTAAATCGAGCAACCTATGAGGATTCGGAGAATTCGCATGTAATTGATCGTCAGGACCGATATATCCGCACAACGGTCACGAAGACCAAAATCGAGAAGAATAACAATAACGGCGGAGGCGGCGGCGGTGGAGGTACAACCGCGGGTGGACATTCACACAGCGGCAGCAGCCGATCTTTCTAAATACATTCATAGAAGTATAACAAGCATGAATCGGTTATAGCGTAAAGTTGATGAGACCTCACAGGTTTACTATAGAAGGGATGGGATCGAGCATGGGATTTTTCAGAAATCAGTTTTCCAACGTGGTGGAATGGGAAGAATTCAGAGATGATATGATCTTCTGGAAGTGGAGTAACCGGGAGATCAAGAAGGGCAGTAAGCTGATTATTCGAGCGGGGCAGGATGCTATCTTTCTGAATAACGGCAAAGTGGAAGGTATTTTTGAAGATGAAGGTTCGTTTAATATCGATTCGGAGATCATTCCGTTTCTGTCTACGCTGAAAGGGTTCAAGTTCGGATTCAACAGCGGTATGCGTGTAGAGGTACTGTTTGTAAACACCAAAGAGTTCACCGTACGCTGGGGCACGCAAAGCCCAGTGTTGATCCCGACACCGCAGCTTCCGGGCGGTATGCCGATTCGGGCGAACGGAACGTTTAACTTTAAAGTGAGTGACTATGTTACCCTGATCGATAAAATCGCAGGCATCAAACAGAGTTATCTGGTGGAGGATGTCAAAATCCGTATCACGTCTGTGCTGGATCAGCTGCTGATGAAGTGGATCAGCCGTGAAGGAAAGGATATGTTTAACCTGCAGGCGAATGCTTCTGATATTGCGCGCGGTATTCAGGAGGATCTGGATATGCAGATGATGGATATCGGGATCAGCATTACCGGCTTCCAGGTGATGAGCTTCAACTATCCGAAGGAAATTCAGGATATGATCACCAAAACGGCTTCCCACGAGATGATCGGCAATCTGCAGAAGTACCAGCAGGTAAGCATGACGGACGGCATCTCCTCTGGTAAAGTACAGGGCGGCGGCGCGGCTTCGGATATGGCGGGCATGATGATGGGCATGAACATGGCGAATGAAATGCTGAAGAACATGAACCCGAATCAAAATCAGAACAACCAGAACTCAAATCATCAAAACCAAGGCCAGCAGCAGAGCAGCAGTGAAGGTGCATCTCAATCATCTAATGCTGATGGCAAAAAGCCGAACTTCTGCCCGAACTGCGGCGCCAAAAATGAAGGAGCCAACTTCTGTTCGAACTGCGGACAAAAGCTTGCATAATGGAATACTGCCAATTAGAAAGTGAGCTGCTGTCGAAGTAGTCTGTCTGAATCGTTGGTTTAATACGTTAGACTATATCGAGCACGGCGTTGATTGGATCAAGAAGTTAGGGGATTAGTTCTGCAGGAGATAAGCAGCCTGTGGGGCTGATCCCTTTTGTCTCAGCGTTAAGGAGCTGAACGGAGTAGGGCGTAACGGAGGATTTATTTTTTAAATTAAACAAAGTGTTGACAATGAATCCGAAATCATTTATCTTTATATTAAGATATTTAATTTGAATGTAAGTGACCGCAGCTTCAATACAAGAATATACTCAAATAAATATCTCAATTTCAATATAGAGGAGGAGAGATCCAGATGATGATCCCAACATTGACACGAATTAATGAACTCGCAAGAAAAGCGAAAGCGGGTGGATTGACGGAGATGGAGCAGGCAGAACAGACTCGCCTTCGCCAGGAGTATTTGCAGACTTTCCGTGGTTCGGTCAACGACATTTTGCTGAATGCCACCATCTACGATCCAAACGGCGATGACGTGACTCCCGATAAGTTGAAACAAGAACAGGCTTCCAGACAGAATCCATAGGGTATGCGCGGAAGAGGCATCAAACAAATTCCTGATTGCTAGACTAATCATACCACTGTACCACTAGTGCGGGTTTCAATTCCGATCCAGCACTAGTGCAGCAGATTATATATCTTAATTTAAAGATAATTAAAATGAAATATATACGTATTTTTCAAACCAAGGAGGAAATAATCATGAACATTCAAACAACAGGTATTCACCACATTACTGCTTTTGCTGGAGATCCGCAGGCTAACGTCGACTTCTACGCTGGAGTTCTGGGGCTCCGTCTGGTGAAAAAAACAGTTAACTTTGATGCACCGGATGTATACCATCTGTACTTTGGAGATGAACACGGCAGCCCGGGAACGATCATTACTTTCTTCCCGGCAGCAGGCTCGCCACGGGGGCAGATTGGCGGCGGTCAAGTCGGCATCACCTCGTATGTCATTCCACCAGGCTCCATAAACTTCTGGCAGAATCGTCTGGAAAGCTTTAATATCGACGTAACCAGAACCCAACGTTTTGATGAAGAACTGCTGCAGTTTGAAGACAGCGAAGGCCTCCGTTTGGAGCTTGTGGAGCGGGAGGAAGGTGCTGCGAATACATGGGTACAGGAAGGGATTCCGGCTGAGCATGCGATCAAAGGGTTTGGCGGCGCAGTACTGTTCAGTGTAAATCCGCAGCGTACGATGGATGCACTTGAGCGTATTCTCGGTTTTGTGAAAGTGGGCGAAAATGAAGAGTTTGCCCGCTTCCGTTCCATCGGAGACATTGGCAACATCGTGGATGTGCCGGTCAACCGCGTACCGCTGGGTATGGGCGGCGCAGGAACTGTGCACCATATCGCATGGCGCGCAGTCGATGATGCACAGCATGCACAGTGGAGTGAAGCCGTGCGTGATTACGGATACCAGCCAACTCCGGTGCGGGATCGTCAGTATTTTAACGCGATTTACTTCAGAGAAGCTGGCGGCATCCTGTTTGAAATCGCAACGGATCCCCCGGGTTTTGCGCGGGACGAACCAGCCGAATCGCTTGGACAGAAACTGATGCTGCCGGAATGGTTTGAACCCTACCGGACTCAGATTGAAGGCAATCTGCAGCCAATTCAGGTGAGAACCCTTACTCCTGTCACAGCTGTAACGGAGTGAGGCAGAGATATAAAGAGGTAGAATTAAGATTCAAGATAAATGTACCCGGAGTACATCTCCGGGTATATCACCAAATATTTGCAACTTAAATATAAGTTGAACTTTTTTGCAAAGAAATATGAGACTAGACCCAAAGGAGCATTAAGGGATGATGGAGAAAAAGGTCACCTGGCTGGAGCTGTTCTACGATTTGCTTTTCGTCGCGGCAGTATCCAAAGCGGGCCATGTCTTGTTACATGCCCAGCACGGCGTCATTACATTTGAATATTTATTAAAGTTCGTGTTAATTTTCATCCCGGTATGGTGGGCATGGGTCGGTCAGACCTTATTCATTAACCGTTATGGTCAGGATATTCTGAGCCACCGGATTTTCCTCATCCTTCAACTGCTGTCCGTTCTCATTATGACGGCAAGTCTTTCTACTCATTTTGACGAACACTATCTCTCCTTCTTCATAGGTTACATCGGTTCCAGAGCGTTTACCGCCATTCAGTACCTGACGATCCACAAGTCGAAAAGCGAGCATCAGCAGCAGGCGGCCCGTTTCTTGGGCTTCTCGTTTATCATTGGCATCGTGATCTCATCGGGTTCGCTGTTCTTTGATTCGTGGGTGCGTTACGTGATTTTGTATGCGGGGATTGCCGTTGATATTATTCTGCCGCTGCTGGGCCGTAAAAATCTAGTGAAAGTACCTGTACAGACACATCATCTGCTGGAACGTTTTGCTCTTTTTACGCTCATTCTGCTCGGTGAATCCGTTGTGAGCATCATCGCGGTGCTGTCAGCCGATCAATGGGACCTGAAATCCATTCTTTTCACGGTCTTTACGTCCCTGTTTGTCATTGCCATGTGGTGGCAGTACTTCGATAACGTGGAAAAAAAGGTGAGCAAAGAGATGCAGACCGCCGGGCAGGCCATCATCTACGGGCATCTATTTATCTACATCTCCCTGAGTATGATCGCCGCATCAATTCAACTGCTGTACCAGAATCTGCTGAACTATGAGTTTATGATTGCGTTTGTATTTGGCTCGGTACTGCTGTATTTCTTGTCGACAACCTTGGTATTTCATCGCTACAGACACCCGCATCTTCGCCTTCGTCCAACTCATATGGTGGTCATGTTGGGGCTGTTAGCGGTCTTTGTAGTAGTGGACCTGATCTATCGTGTTCCTGGATATGTGATTATGGGTGAGGACATGCTGTTCTTTCTGGTGTATGCGAAGCTGACGACCTGACCTGTATGTATATAAAAGAAGCGAGAGCTGCGAACAGCCCCTGTTCGCAGCTTTTATTTTTGTTATAAGAACATAAATATTTCTCATATATTTTCATGCTTGCAATCTGTTAAGATGGGAGTAGGTACAAGTAAATCTGCCATATCCATGAAGTTAGTTCTATTTTTTAAATGAGCTTAGCCGGGGAAAGAGCGATAATAAGGTTATTTTGCCATCGTAGTGGATTGGGGTACGATCTAATCTTGTTTATAAATAGCCGTTTCACAGATATGGAGATGACATTCAGGAGGGAAATCACTTGAGTACAAATCAAATTGGTGTTCCATTGGAAGGGTTTGCAGAATTTAGCCGTACGGTAGCTGCCGAAGGAGCGGTTTTGCTTAAAAATGAAGGACAGATACTTCCACTTCGCGATTCCGAAAACGTTTCAGTTTTTGGACGAATCCAAGTGAATTATTATCGCAGCGGCACAGGTTCAGGCGGAAGCGTTCATGTCGCGTATACAACGAATCTGCTGGACGGACTGCGCAGTAAAAAGAACATTACCGTTAATGAAGAACTGGCAGCGGTTTATGAGAGATGGATCGAGGAAAATCCGTTTGACGATGGTGGAAAAGTCTGGGCAGCCGAGCCGTGGAATCAGAAGGAAATGCCGCTCACAGACGAGCTGGTCGCTCAAGCCAGAAGTAAATCCAGCAAAGCGATCATTGTCATTGGACGCACTGCAGGGGAAGACCAGGATAATGCAGACGCACCGGGAAGTTATCGTTTGACAGACGATGAGAAGGCTATGCTGAAGCATGTGACGAACCATTTTGAGCATACAATTGTGGTACTCAACGTCTCCAATATTATGGATATGAGCTGGCTGAACGAAACGGTTCTGCATCCGATTCAAGGCGTGATTTATTCTTGGCACGGAGGCATGGAAGGCGGTAACGCGATTGCGGACGTACTGGCTGGAGACGTGACACCAAGCGGTAAACTGACGGATACGATTGCGTATTCCATCGAAGATTATCCTTCTACAAGCAACTATGGAAATGAGTTCAAGAACCTGTATCAGGAAGATATTTATGTGGGTTATCGCTTTTTCGAAACGTTTCGACCTGAAAAAGTGCAATTTGAGTTCGGTTATGGCTTGTCATACACGACCTTTGCCACACAAATCGAGGAAGCTCGTACGGTGATCAACAATGGGGAAACTTCTATTGAGGTTCGCGTGAACGTGACTAACTCCGGTACAACCTATGCGGGTAAAGAAGTGGTTCAGGTTTATTATGAAGCACCGCAGGGAGAACTGGGACAACCGGTGAAAGCATTGGCGGCTTTTGGCAAAACAGGACTGCTGCAGCCCGGCGATTCCGAGCTGCTGACGATCCGTTTCCCGGTAAATCGCATGGCTTCGTATGATGAAGCGGGGGTAACCGGATATGCTTCTGCGTACGTGCTTGAAGCGGGAACATACCGTCTGCATGTGGGTACGAGTGTGAAGCAGGTAGAGCATGTTGACATCGATGGCCAAGATGGCTACGTTGTGGATACGGTTCAACTGGTGGAGCAGCTGCAGGAAGCGATGGCGCCAACAGAAGATTTTACGCGTATGAAACCGGGCATTCGCAAGGCAGATGGATCATATGAGCTGACTTATGCAGCTGTGCCAAAGCGCAAAGTGTCTATCGCAGACCGCATTACCCAGAATTTGCCGCAAACGTTGGAGCAAACGGGCAATCAGGGATATAAACTGAGTGACGTGAAGGCGGGTAAAGTCAGTCTGGAAGCTTTTGTGGCTCAGCTAAGCGATCAGGATCTGGCAGCACTTGTACGCGGCGAAGGCATGAGCAGTCCGCTGGTGACTTCGGGAACCGCATCGGCGTTTGGCGGTGTGAGTGACAGCCTGTTTAACTATGGCATTCCGGTGGCCTGTACGGCAGACGGCCCATCCGGTATCCGGATGGATAGTGGGGAGAAGGCGACACAAGTATCCATTGGTACACTGCTGGCAGCAACGTGGAACGCAGACTTGGTGGAAGAACTGTATGTGATGGAAGGACAAGAGCTGCTGCGCAATCAGGTGGACACTCTGCTCGGACCTGGACTCAATATCCGCCGCAGTCCGCTGAATGGTCGTAACTTCGAGTACTTCTCTGAAGATCCGCTGATCTCGGGTGTATTTGCCGCAGCCTGTACAAAAGGTATCATGAAGGGCGGTTCTAATGCCACACTGAAACACTTTGCCTGCAATAACCAGGAGAAACACCGCAGCAAAGTGGATGCCGTTGTATCCGAACGTGCGCTGCGTGAAATTTATCTGAAAGGGTTCGAAATCGCAGTCAAAGAGGGTGGAGCGAACTCCATCATGACTTCTTACAATCCGATTAACGGACACTGGGCTGCATCCAACTACGATCTGAACACAACGATTTTGCGTGGAGAGTGGAACTTCGACGGCATTGTAATGACCGACTGGTGGGCCATTATGAACGATGTGGTAGAAGGCGGAGAAGCCGATCGCAAGTTCACGAACTGGATGGTTCGTGCTCAGAATGACCTCTACATGGTTGTGCCAAACTATGGCGCAGAGATCAACGGCTGGGACGACAACACGATTGAATCGCTCGAAAATGGAACCTTGACCCGCGGCGAGCTCGAGCGCTCCGCGATCAACATCTGCAAATTCATCATGAATGCGCCGGTATCCTCACGCAAGCATGAGATTGTAGAGAACGTGGCTTCGTTCCAAGCGAACGCGTCCCTTTCTGCAGCAGACGCTCAGTCGCTGACTGCGAATGCACAGGTAAAACCTGCGGCAGCTGAGCCTGTATATATGAAAGTGGATGAAGCAGGCCAGTACCGGATTATTGTGCAGATCATGTCACCTGAGCCTGAACTGGCGCAAAGTGCATGTAATGTGCTGCTCAATGATCAGCTGGCTACGACGATTCAAACAAACGGCACAGAGGGCAAATGGATCAGACAGAAGCTGGTGAAAGTGCAGCTGGAAGCTGGGCTGTATGAACTCAAGCTGGACTTTACTAAACCAGGTCTGCAGATCGATTGGATCGAATTCAAGCAGGTATAGGTTAGGTGTACGGTGTACGTGCGATATAAAAGGCGATATGTAAATGGATTGGCACATGCATGCACTAGGGTCTCTTTCTAAGTAGAAGTGCAACAATGCAGCGATAAAACGATTGCATGGATGATAACAAAGGACACTGCTTGCGGTGTCCTTTTGTTGTAACCGGAGGGACAGGCTGTTATGATCGAATTACGGGATCATGGTAAAACAGAACAATGGGGTAGGGGTGTGGCAAACGATGAAAAGATACAATTATTTAAGTCCGATTCTGCTGATTGTTGTAGCATTGATCGTGCGAGGGCTGGTGACCAATGTGTGTATGCTGTTTGGATTGTCGCAAGAGGTGTCCAGCAATATAGCGATGCTTGCCATGATTGTTGTGGCTTTGATTATGTTCAACCGAATGACGAAAGCCCGGCGTAACAAGTAGATCGGTGTGGTCTCCAATGGGACAAATAGGTAGAAAAGAGCAACTTGAAAGCCCTTTATTTATTTTATTAAAGGGTGAGGAGTATGGAAAGCTGGAACAGGTCATGAAGACGCTAAGACAGGATACAAAGACGATGTAGAGATTCTTCTGCCTCGTCTTTTTGTGCCAATATGTTTTTGGCGGAGGACCGAATAGATAAAAAAAGTTTATTTAGTTATTACTTGAATTAATTACCATCTAATGTTGCGATGAGCCATGTACCGCTATTCTTTTCTTTCAATAATGAGTAGGTAAGAACTCCTTGCTCCACTCGTTCATCTTTTATATTTCTATAGAAAGTTACAACTACTTGTATACGTTTTGCGTCTTCATCATAAGTGATTCCATTTAGTTCGTTGAATTCGAATTTAACACCATCTTCATATTTATATTTAAACCAATCCAGATTGACTTTTATAGAATCTTCATCAAGCATATTTTCTTTAAATTTTGTTTGATCATGTTTAACAATAGCATTCATATTATATTGAATTTTTTCAGCTATATCCTTAGTGAATAAGTCTTTTACATAAGTAGATAAGTCAATAAATACACCTTCTTTAAAAGTTGAAAGTTCCGTTTCTTTTTGACTAAATTCTTTGTTAAATAAAATTGTTTTACTCCCTACTTTATCCGGAGATGAGTTGTTTGTTGTATTCACCATCTCTTGATTATTACTAATTTTCTCTTGACTTTCATTTTGCCCACATCCAGAAGAGAGGGCTACAGATAGAATCGCAATTACACTAATAATACTTTTTTGAAATTTCATCTTAATCATCTCCATAAAATATTTCGCAGAATAACATTAAATATCCAAGGGAATTGGTTGTGATAGTGGTGTTTTCCTTGATTCCGATAAATGAATGCAATGATTTTAGTTTTAATGCAATCAAGGGAAGTAGCTCCGGAGCTATAAATATTATGGTTGCAGTTGAGCCATTGTTCTGGAGTTTACTACCGCCTTCCTTTAGTAATACATAATAAACGGTTATGTGGCTTGATATGTTTCAAAATAATAACAAAAATTAAACGTTTTGGTTTAATTCTGGAATACAAACAAAATAAAAAGGAGTAAATTCGCAGTATAATATTGCGTTACGATACGTTATACTATATTATGTGTTTATAAGAAACTATCTGAATTTCGTTGAGGGACGAAACTTAAGATAGTTCCCTCTTCTTAAATTAAATTATTAGAAAAGGTGAATATATATGGGACAAGCAGTATATCGTGGAAATGTAACGGCTGGTGGTGTAAGTGGTGTACATTATATCACTGCAGATTTAGCTGATGTATCGGTTCAATCCATTCCTGGTTCAGTGTATGCATCATCGTATTCTGGCATTAATGGTACATTTTTTTCTGGCTCAACTCTTGTAGGTATTGCTGCAAAACAAGGTGGAGTGCAAGTTAGAGATAGTGGGGCCAGTAATAACTACGGACTATATAGCCGTAGCACTTTAGTTTCTTATAATTACGGTGGATCAACCTGTGGTGTTGCACTACTTAATGCAATCAAAGATTTTCACTATGGATTATCAAGCATTAATTGGGCCATTGGTGGTATTGGTCTTTATCTATCAGATACATTTTCTGGAACAGAAGCACAGCAGAGACAGGCTTACATTGATAAGTGTGTTGCAGTTGAACATGCCCAGTCTGTTAACTCCTTTGAGAATAGTGCTAAAATAAACCGTACTGCTATTGGCTTTAATTACTCAACAAAAAAAGTAACTATGTTATATTTGAAAAGCGGTTCTGCATGGGATTGCCGAAAGGTATTAAAAGCTCTGGGTTGTGATAATGGTATTCTCCTTGATTCTGGCACATCATCCCAAATGAAGGCAAATACGACTAAAGTCAATACTAAAACTAACTCAGTGTACAGTATGGTTGCAGTTCAACCTTCATCTTGGGCATAACAATCACATTCCCTTTTTTGAGTTAGGATAAATGTTATTATGTTATTTCAAAATAAGATGGATCGATGTTTTATCATCAATCCATCTTATTTTGTGTTGTCATTTTTAAGTAGTAATTTGGTTTTTCTTAAATAAATACAATGAAAAAAACGGTTAATCACGTAAGACAAGGTTTGCATCAACCTTTTTCTTCCTGGCGACTAGTGTTTGATACGTTAGTATCAAACGTTCTTACCATCATATTGATCGTCTTATCAAGCTGAGCCAATCGCTTCTCTAATCCATCCATCTGTTTGTTAAATTTAACCAGTATAGATTGAAGAAGGATGAGACAAAGAGCAATAGGAAATCCAACATTTCCGATTAGCTGAATAATATCCTGTAGATTCATGAGCAGAAACCTCCCTTCTTTAACCTTATTATATTATATATCGTAACGTTACGCTATATATATTTATTTAACGCATATTATATGTTATTATAGTCTAATATATATGTTATAATAATTAATGTTAGGGTGAAGGAAATGGAAATGGAAATGGAAAAGAAAGATAAGCCTACTAGGCTTACTGTGTATCTCCCTGAAAATGCTAGAACAGATTTACTGCGGATATCAAAAGAAACAGGATTATCCCAATCCCAGCTGGTTGTATTGGCTACGCATAGTTTAATAGCTAATCATAAAGAAATTGGAAATGCTATTTTTTCAGATTTACTAGGCTTAAAGCTGTAAAATAGAAATTAGTTACAGAAAATGCGATAATGTTATATTGTGAGGGGTTACGAATCGCTATATAATATCCATAGTTATAAAAGGAGGGTAAATATGAAGTACAGTATCAACTTATTTGGATTGATGGTCGATTGTGATATTAAAATAAATGAGGAGCAGTTTGGGATAGAAATACCGGAGGAGAATCAGAAAGCTTTAAAAAATTATTTAAAACGTGTATTACCCAAGTATGGGAGAGAAGTATCTAATGATACAACTTTAGATTATTTAGTAAAACTTGCTTTGGATGCAGAAAAAACACTAGATGGTCGTATGGCTGAACCAAAGCTAAAATTACCTTATGAGTTTCAGCCTGAAATTAAGGAAAAACTAATTGAGGCAGCGGCATTACAAGAAATATCAGCGACTCAGTTACTGATTCGTATCATTGAAAATAAATATCAAGAAATTATAGGACAGGAGTGATTAAATCAATGGCATATGGAAATAAGGTTAAATTTCATTATGACGTACCAGTCTATATAAAAGCTCAATTAGCTACAGCCGCTAAAAAGCTAAATATGACAGCAACAGAGCTACTTTCTAAAACAATAGAAGAAGAATATGAACGTGTAATAAATGAAAAAAAGGCTAACCAAGGTTAGCCTTCAAAATAAATTCGTGCATTCTGTGAATTTGGTTAATAGGAAAACATTGGTAGGAATAATCTAGACCAACATTGTCATACGAAAATGCATGAAAAATAGAATATTTTTCTGACAGGTTGTCTTCAATCAGATAAACATAGATATTAGGGAACTCTGTTGTTACATGACAATCAAATTGAGAAGTTGGACTTGCATCCATGATCGCCTTGATATGTTGCTTTACATCGGAAGAGATATCGAGCAATTTTTTTTAAAAAACTAACATAAGGCAAGGGACCCCCTTTGATATTTAAATACCGCCTCTTTTACCATGTTTGTACACCAAACATTTATTCTCGTTTTGAGGATGTTAATTCCACAGAAGTATAATTTTTACGTTTGTAACGAGAGATATGTTTCGATTTATGTGGTTACAATATTGACTTTATTTAAGATATTTTGTAAATAAAAAGAATTATGTGTCTTTAAAACTAAAAACAAGTATTAATTGGAATTATAATCTACTTTACCATAATATCATACAGCGTAACGCAACGCTATACTTATGTATTTATTTCTATAAAGTTAACTTAAAGCCACAAAATGGGTAGAGCATAACAATTCATATATGAGGGTTGATGTGCCCTGGTGGAAATATTCCGCTTGGGCTTTTTGTGTTGCTGAAGTAACTTAGTTCAGGACAAGTTTACTACTAGCTCCAAGAAGAAAAAATATAAAGCAAAGAACCGAACTAATTTAGGAGGTATTTGTTTTTAATATTCTGCCTGATTTAACCAGGTGGAGGTGGTTGAAATCAATGGTGCTAATAAAGGAACGGTTTGGTAAACGTGGGTATATTGCGAGAACAAATCACCTAAGATGAGAATGTTAAAGTAAGTTCCGATTTTAGTTAGTTCTCTCAACTTGAACTTCAATGAACTACGCTTATGATGTCATATCTGGATCGTAAGGCAAGTTGAATTAGACTTTACATCGAATATTCAACAAAGCAATATTTTTCAATTTCTACCGTTTAAATATATGAACAAGGAGTATGGAAGAGGACTCTAATGAGAGAGGTAATTTGAACTGTAGTAAGAATAGAAGCATATATTAGCCAGTTTTTAGATTCTCTAACTTCCTGTACCGCCTCTTACAGATCTCAAGACCTGTAGGAAAGAAAAAGGCTAGGGTAACGTCATGAACGCCCTAATTAGCTATAGGCTGGGTATAGAATAGACGCTTCTGGATTCCAGAAGCGCCTTTCTTCGTTCTAGCGAGCGTTGTTACGGTCACACTGACATTTTGTTGGAATTGGATGATGGCCTTCCAGGGGATCCGGTCCATAAAGCTCTTTGTAAAGTCCGCGGAGTTCTTTTAATTGTAATGATAACTCCTCGCCAAACTTGAAGAAAATTTCTTTGTCTGTTTCAGTTCTTTCTTCACATAAGCAATTTGCATACGACATAATTGCGTAGTGAACAGACTGTATACACTTCATCAACTTTTCTTGACATCGTTGATCATCCATAAAAAAACCTCCTAAAATATTTTCTTAACCACACAATATCATATTGCGTAACGTTACGCAATATGATATTGTGTGGTTAGAGCTTTACAGTGAACAGTGCATGTGAGGGGTTCATATGTATTGTTACAACCCTTAATAAAACTCTAAAGCATTTTGTATTTTTGCTTACTAAAAATAAGAGGAATGGGTGATTATGAATGCAAAACCAATTCGTTAAAGCAATTCAAAACAACTTGGCATATGACGAAGGATTTCATACGGCTACTTTATTGTCCGAAGAAGATTCTATTGTTAAAAAAATCTTTGATCGGTTGGACGTAAAGAAGTATATGAGATTCAATCAACTTGATTTAGCCAACATTAATAAACACGTTTATCGCGGTGGAACATACTACACTATTTCAGTTCCTGTTTTGAATCGTGAGATTGAGTCGTATGTTACCGTATCAGTTAGCGCCGATGAAGAAAAAATTATGAAGGTAGTGCTTTTCATAATGGATTACAGCGAGAACCTAAAGCTGACCTATGAAGACCTTGAAGGTAATCTCAAAGCTTCGGGGACGTTTAATAGTGAATATGAACTTATCCAATATGAACGTGCAGCAACTGGCGATGTGACTGCATTTGACTTGGCTGATTGTTTGGCGAAGCAATGGGATAACTTACCTTGGTATGCTGCGGCAGCCTGCGGCGGTTCATGTGCTAGTTGCTTTGGTGCTATTGTTCCAGCATGTGTAGTGTGTGCCGGATGTTTGGTTGGATTTGGTATTGATTGTGTTTAATTGTTCAAATTATCTAATATTGGAGGTATTGATATGATTGAAAATGTAAATATTTTACCAAAAGAGGAATTCCATACGACTGCAAAAGTAGAAATTAACGACTCCTTTGTTCAGCATTTGAGTACTAATAATGAGTATAAAGAGCTGGCAGCTAAATATTCGCTTAAATTGAATGAAGCAGAATGGCACTATTTTAGAGGTATTGCAACAAAAACGCTTTTGATTCCGATCTATCAAGAGACGGGCACAGTCAATAAATTTGTTGCGGTGTACTATGATGTGCAACAAATTATAAAAAAGATTAAGGTGATGACAATTGAGAAAATTGAACATGGATTCTCACTAGCCTTTTCTAATGCGGAAGAAACGCATGAGGTCAAGGGGGTTTATCAGTATAATCAATACGTTGAAACACAGGTGAATGGTCTCCCTGTTCCTGTGGAAGGGCAAATTACAGCTAATTTCGATCTATCTTGTTTGCAAACAGGGTTTGAGGGTCTACCACTTTGGTTAAAGGCATTTTGTTCAGTAGCATGTGGAGCAATTTGGACTGGAGCTGGGGCAGCAGCTTGTGCAGGGTGTCTGGTTGGACTGGGTATTGATTGCTAATTTTGATTGTGAAGCCGGGCTTAGTCCCGGCTTCTTTTTTTGTAAATGACTGATATAAGATTAAATACAACCCCAATAATCATTAAAATGATTCCCAGAATTACATGTGGAGCAAGTTCTTTGATAATGATGAAGGATAGACCTATAGCAAACAAGAGTATCCCAATATACATAAGCCATTTCCCTATCGAGAAGTTGTTCATTTTGCTTTCCCCTTTCTATTTTACTGAATTTATATTCCAACTTACATTTTTACTCCTTACATTATATCCGATAATTGGGTTAATGATCAAAATAAGGTGTTAAAGAGAGTGAGAATACAAAAATTCTTACTCTGTTACGTCAGCTTAAAAACCTGAAATCTTGTCTGTACTCAAACAGTTGTTTGGGGATACTCATTAAGTCAATAATTCAAATGAGCTTAGGTGGAACTTGTTCGCCTAGGATATTTTTTATTTGGACGAAGTGTCACTGGTTTGGAAGTTAGGAAAAGAAGCCGTAGAATTAACAGGCTGATGCTGGCCGCTCTGAGGCGCGCAAGATCGTTCAACTAAGAAGCCCGCAACGTGATCGCTTGGCCCAGTAACTTGTGTGCCTAATCCGGTGTTAAACACCCGACTTAAGCGCTCTAAGTTCCTGTGCCGCTTTGCAATCTGCACGGAGGCAAGGTCAATACTCAGGCATCCTAAAGGGAAGTTCGCATACAACATGGCATCATGAATTGCCCTACGTGCCTACACTGTATCATCGTGGCGTGGATATGTGAACTGGAAGCAGGGAAGGGCGAAAGAGAAACTTTTGTACTGATGCCCTGACCCCTGTCATTGCTCTAGTTCACGAGTATACGTAAAAAGGGGATTTTGGGGACGGCGACCAAGCGGCAGACAACGCCCCAAAAATCCCCTTTCGACAACCTGAATTTAAAGGGAGGAAGCATGAAAAGCAAATACATTAACGATTAGAAGGTTTCGACTTGGAAGAATTGCAGGAACACTGGGGGGTTCAGAAACTTTAGATGAAAAGGAAATTCTACCAGCGATGCGCTGGCATGTTGCGAGGAATTGGAGGGCCAGGGAGGCTAAGCTGTTAATGAGGAAGTCCTAAAATATGATTATTGACGTTCACAACCTAACGTTTTAGACTAAGCTAAAGATATAATTTAATAACAATTTAAATAACAAAAATAACAAGAAATTAACGCAGAGGAAAAGATAAAAACCGCAAAAGTAATAGAATAATGGCAGATGGCAAACGAATTAAATCAATAAAACCAATAGAAGCACGAAGAGTATTGAAACCGTTAAAACCAAGACCAGATCAAACGGATTAACGATATTTACTGTTATTTGATTGATCTTACAGGAGGCTCACACATGACGATTAAGGCCGACAAACAGTACGTTTTTCGGGAAGGGCAGCTTTTTCAGAGCAGTCACGCGTCTACGGTTGCTGTTTTGCCAAGTGGTGGTGTTGTGGTTGCCTGGTTCGCAGGTTCGTATGAAAAGTCCAGCGACACCGCCATCTGGATGGCTATTCAGGGGCGAGACGGCTTGTGGTCGGCGCCGCGCAAAGTAGCGGATGAAGAAGGCATTGCCCATTGGAACCCGGTGCTGTGTGCACATGGGAGTTCACTTGTACTCTTTTACAAGGTGGGACACGAAATTACAGACTGGCATACGCGCATCTTGCGCTCGGAGGATGGCGGGCAGACATGGACGGAGGCTCGTGAGTTGGTTCCCGGTGATGTGGGTGGTCGTGGTCCGGTGCGCAATAAACCTTTACGGCTAACGGATGGAACCATTTTGGCTCCATCTTCTATTGAGCGAATGGATATGGAGAATCCAGGCAAACAGGTATGGGAAGCTTTTATTGATATTTCAACCGATGAAGGCACGACATGGAGGAAAAGTGAACCCGTGCCGATGAACTTGTCTGCTTATGTGGGGGCAAATCATTGGATTGCGAAAGGGCTGATTCAGCCTGCTCTATGGACCTCAAATGCGGATGATGTACATATGCTGCTTCGCAGTACAGAGGGCAAGATCTATCGCAGCGACTCGGCGGATGGCGGCAGGACGTGGTGTGAAGCTTACCCGACAGAACTACCAAACAACAATAGCGGAATTGATGTCACACGGCTGGAGAGTGGCTTGCTTGCGCTTGTTTACAATCCCGTGAGCGGATATGCGACAGAGAGCCCCCGAACACCACTGGTAGCTGCCTTTTCGAATGACAATGGTGCGAGCTGGGGAGATGAATGGGTGCTCGAAGATGAGCCGGGCGAGTATTCTTATCCTTCCGTCGTATCTCAGGGGCAGAACCTGTACATCTCGTATACATGGAAAAGAGACCGAATCGCGTTCTGGAAACTGAACGTTCACGCATCGGAATAAAGCAAGGACCGCAGAAGCGCTGATCAGGCGTTTATTCGGTCCTTTCTGTCGTCGTTACTTGTGAGGAGGTGTTCCTATGAATAGGCAGGTCATTAAAAGACAACCGACTTTGGAAGTCATAGCGGTGGACGCGGCAGATGCCCAAGCGGCTGAGCAGGGGGGAGCAGATCGGATTGAGCTTGTATCGGCTATGTCCGAAGGTGGTCTTACGCCCAGCTATGGGCTGATTGAACAAGTTGTATCGCGGGTGTCGATTCCAGTGTATGTCATGATTCGGCCTCACAGCCGCTCCTTCTGCTATAGCGCTGACGATCTTCAGGTGATGATCCAAGACATACGTATGGCACGTGAGCTTGGTGCCGCAGGCATCGTGATTGGAGCTCTCACTCATGAGGGAGAAGTACATCGCTCCTTTTTACAAGCTTGTCTGTTAAGCGCTCAGGGGCTAGGAGTTACGTTTCATCGCGCCATCGATTCGAGTGCACATGTGGTGAGATCACTGGAGAGCATTGGTAGCATCAATGGAGGGAGTGAGGGTAAGGGTAGGTTTGAGTATGAGAGGGAGATGAAGAGCAAGAGCAAGAGCGATAGTGAAAGTAAGGACAGGAGCAGCAGCGAGAATAACAGCAAGGACAAGAGTGCATGTGAGAGTAATAGCAAGGGTGAGAGCAAGAGTGCATGTGTGAGTAAGAGCGAGGAGAGTGTCGTTGAGCGCGTGCTTACATCGGGAGGCAAGCCTACTGCCCCTGAAGGTTTGCTCGAACTACAGCAGTTACAGGAGATGGGACAGACATTAAATATATCCGTTATGGCGGGTTCAGGTGTGACGATTGAGGGGATTTCAACCATCGTGAGCCGAACGGGGATCACCGAGATTCATATGGGATCAGGTGTGCGGCGTGGAGGGAGTTTTGATCATCCTGTAGATGCTCAGCTTGTCGCTCAGGCCAAAGCAGCGTTGATTCGCGCAGCACAAGAGCTGTAGTAGCAATAATAATGGTCATTGTGTGTACTTGATGTAACCAACACAGCGGCGGCTATAAAAGCGGATGAATAGCTGGAACAAAAGTGATAAAAGCAATAAAAGCAGAATGCACTTTTCATATAAGGGAGTGGGAAGCCATGAACTCAAAGCTTTCACCAGCACCAGCGGATTGGATTAAAACCGCGGCACAAATCAGTCCATCCGAGCGCCAAATGAGATGGCAGGAGATGGAGTTTTATGCATTTATCCATTTTACCGTGAACACATTTACAGATCGGGAGTGGGGGACGGGTGAGGAAGACCCGGCGATCTTTAACCCTACTGAACTACATGCAGGGCAATGGGTGCAGGCATGTAAAGACGCAGGCATGAAAGGGCTGATTTTGACATGCAAGCATCATGACGGATTCTGTCTGTGGCCCAGCCGTTATACAGATCATACGGTTGCAGCAAGTCCATGGCGGGATGGTTCTGGTGATCTGGTTCGAGAAGTTTCCGATGCCTGTCGTAACGCGGGGTTAAAATTTGGGGTGTATCTCTCTCCCTGGGATCGTCATGAAGCATGTTATGGGGATTCGGAGCGGTATAATGCCTTTTTTCTTCATCAACTGCGCGAACTGCTGACGAACTACGGTGAAATTTTCTGTGTCTGGTTTGATGGGGCATGTGGCGAAGGGCCGAATGGGAAAAAACAGGTCTATGACTGGGACGCCTATTATGCGCTCATTCGTGAGCTTCAGCCGGAAGCGGTCATTTCGGTCTGCGGCCCGGACGTACGGTGGTGTGGTAATGAGGCGGGATATACGCGCGAATCGGAATGGAGCGTTGTACCGGCGCATATGCAGGATAATGAGAAGATTCAGGAGCAGTCCCAGCAGGTGGATGACGGAACGTTTGCGAGGAAGATCAATACACAGGACCGTGATCTGGGGAGCCGGGGCGTCATTCGTGACTATGCTGATCAGCTGGTGTGGTATCCTGCCGAGGTGAACACTTCAATTCGTCCGGGTTGGTTCTATCATGCGAGTGAAGATGATCAGGTCAAAACGCTTGACGAGCTGCTCTCCGTTTATTACGGCGCCGTGGGCGGCAATGCCTGCTTTTTGCTGAATCTGCCACCAGATAAGCGTGGTCTGCTTCATGCAAATGATGTGCAGCGATTGCGCGATCTGGGTTCGACGCTGCGTAAAACGTTCAGTGAAGACTTGGCGCAAGGTGCACAGGCGGAGGCTTCGGAGACGATGGACGATGCACACGGGGCTTCACAAGTTTTACATTCGGATGGGGAGTTGGAGCAAGCAGCTTATTGGTGCCCGTGCGAAGGGACAGAGCAAGCGTGGATCGAATTGTTTTTGCCTGAAGAACAGACCTTTGACCGTGTGGTGCTGATGGAGCACATCCGATCAGGTCAGCGGATCGAACGGTTTACACTGGAGGTATGCGGTGAGGGTGGCCGGTGGCAGGACATCTATGCTGGAACGGTGGTTGGATATAAGCGAATTTGCTGTTTTCCAAAGGTGACTACAAGCCGGGTTCGACTGAACATTCAGGAGTCCAGGTGGTTTCCAACGTTATCCCAATTCAGCTTGTTTTATAGTGAACGGGAGGGCGTGTGAGATGGCGGTAATATCAGTTCAAGGGTCACAATTCATACTGGATGGAGAACCGATTCAAATCCTGTCGGGGGCCATTCATTATTTTCGAGTGGTGCCCGAGTATTGGAGAGATCGACTGCTGAAGCTGAAGGCCTGCGGGTTCAACACGGTGGAGACCTACGTGCCATGGAATATGCATGAGCCGCATCAAGGAGAGTATTGTTTTGAAGGCATGGCGGATGTGGAGAAGTTTGTGCGACTTGCTGGAGATTTAGGACTGCATGTGATCGTTCGTCCAAGTCCTTACATCTGTGCGGAGTGGGAATTTGGCGGATTGCCTTCCTGGTTGCTTGCGGATGACCATCTGCGGCTTCGTTGTACCGATTCGGCGTTTCTGGCACATGTGGATCGGTATTACGATGTACTTTTGCCCAGATTAAAACCCCTTCTAAGCACCTCTAACGGACCCATTATTGCACTGCAGATTGAAAATGAATACGGCAGTTTCGGAAATGATGCGAGCTATCTGCAATATTTGCGAGATGGTATGGTGCGCCGGGGTATGGATGTACTGCTCTTTACGTCGGATGGGCCAACGGATCATATGCTTCAGGCTGGCTCCGTGGCGGGGCACTTGGCGACGGTTAATTTTGGTTCTGGGACAGAGTGGGCGTTTGCCAAGCTGCGTGAATATCAAGCCAAGGAACCACTTATGTGTATGGAATTTTGGAATGGCTGGTTCGATCACTGGGGCGAGTCACATCATACCCGAGAAGCAGCAGATGTGGCGAAGGTGCTGGAGGAAATGCTGGAGGCGGGCGCGTCGGTGAACTTCTACATGTTCCATGGCGGTACGAACTTTGCATTTTATAATGGGGCGAACTGTCAGCAAAAGGATCAATATGAACCAACCATTACAAGTTATGACTATGACTCTCTGCTTAGCGAATCGGGTGAACCGACAGCAAAGTTTTATGCAGTAAGGGAGGTTCTCTCGCGGTATAGCCTTTCTAAAAAACAGGATGGTGGCTCTGAGCCGGGAGATTTAGTTTTACCAGAGCCTATGGGGACAGCAGCTTACGGCAGAGTGGAGATGGCGCAGCACGCTAGTTTGCTTCAGCAATTGGACGCACTGGCTGTTAAGATTCGACGTACAAATCCGGAGCCGATGGAGAAGCTGGGGCAGGATTACGGATTTATCAGCTATCAGACGCGGATATCCGGGCCGAGAGAACGACAGGAACTGGTTGTTCAGGAGGTACGTGATCGGGCACTGGTGTTTGTAGATGGCTTGCTGCAGGGGGTGCTGGAACGTGGAAATGCTGCAGCAGCGGTATCTTTTGAGGTGCCAGCGGAAGGTGCAGATCTGCTCATTCTCGTTGAAAATATGGGGCGGATCAATTATGGACCGTACCTGAGAGATCCGAAGGGAATCACGGAGGGTGTGCGGCATGGATTTCAGTTTTTGTATGATTGGACGATTCATTGTTTGCCGATGAACGATCTTTCGGGTTTATCCTTTGCTTTGCTACCTGAGCTTGAGAGCAGTGCAAGAACAGTTAAAGCGGAGCCATTTTTTTATCGGGGAAGTCTTCATATGGAAGATGTGTTGGATATAAAGGATACCTTTCTTCGTCTGGAAGGCTGGACAAAAGGTGTTGCATTTGTAAACGGATTCAATCTGGGTCGCTACTGGAATAAAGGCCCGCAGCAGACGTTGTATGTCCCTGCGCCTCTTCTCCGTCAAGGGGAGAACGAGATTATTATATTTGAGCTTCACGGAACGGCAGATGCCGCCGTCATGTTCGTGGATCAGCCGGATTTGGGCTAGAAAAGGAAAATCGGTGAGCCATGCGATTATTGGCAATTGCTCTATGGACTGTAACAAGGTATACGTTGGGTATGGACACCTATCACAGGAGAGAGAGAGGATGAGGAAGATGAAAGTTGGACTTAGTACGTACAGTTTGCAGCAGGCGTTGGATCGTAAGGAACTTACGGTGCCGGATGCCATTCGGTGGATTGCGGAGCAAGGCGGGCAGCATGTGGAGATTGTGCCGATGGGCTTCAGTCTGATCGACAATCCGGCATTCATTGAAGAGATCAAAGCCGCGGCTCAGGAGGTTGGTATCGACATCTCCAACTATGCCATTGGTGCCAACTTTGCGGTTCAGGAGAATGCCGAGGCTTTGGAAGAAGAAATTCAGAGCGTTATGCGCCATGTTGATGCGGCTGCTGCCTTGGGTGTGAAGCTGATGCGGCATGATGTGGCCTTCCGGCCTGCGCCGGAAGGAACGGTGGCACAGTTTGAAACCGACTTGCCCGTGCTTGTTAAAGCGTGTCAGCGAATTGCCGACTATGCCGCAGGCTTCGGGATTACAACGAGTGTGGAGAACCACGGGTATTATGTGCAATCAAGCGAGCGCATTCAGCGGCTGTTACATGAGACGGGGCGGGAAAATTTCAAGACCACACTGGACATCGGCAATTTCCTCTGTGTGGATGAAGATCCGGTGAGTGCTGTGAAAAATAACATGAATCACGCGTCCATCGTTCACGCCAAAGACTTCTACTGGCGGCCTTCCACCCGGAATCCCGGCGAAGGCTGGTTCCAGACTTCCCATGGCAATTATCTGCGCGGGGCCATCGTGGGTCATGGCGATATCGACATGCTTGAGGTGTTCCGTGTGCTGAAGCAATCCGGGTATGACGGATATATCTCGGTTGAATTCGAAGGCATGGAGGATTGCCGAACCGCCTCGCGTATTGCGATGGATAACGTGCGCCGATTGTGGGAGGAGGCGTGACTAATGTGTCATTAAGTGCCATCCCGATATCCGGCGCCCCCACCTGCTTGTCGTCTTGCTTAGTGCTGTGAGGTGTATTGTAGTGGGTCTTCTATAGGCTGGTTCAGTAAGAAAGTAGGCGCTATGAAAGAAGACACTGTTATCCGTTCGCTTTTATATGAAATACATCAAAATGTGATCCTTAAGATTCGAGGGTCGTGTAACTTTTATTCTAAAATGGCTCTACTGAGCGGAACGGTATTTATTTTCATTTTTAACACTGGAGGGGTATTGAAATGTCCAAATTAAAAGTCGCTGTCATTGGCGCCGGTTCGATATCGGATTGTCACCTGCAGGCTTATGCCAGTAACCCGGAAGTAGAGATTTATGCAATCTGTGACCTAAACGAAACCCGCGCTGCCGATGCAGCGAAGCAGTATGGGGCAGACCATGTGTTTACGGACTATAAAGATTTGCTTGCTCTGCCTGAAATTCATTCGGTCAGCATCTGCACTTGGAATGATTCGCACGCCGAAATCAGTATTGCGGCGCTGGATGCAGGCAAAAACGTGCTCTGTGAAAAACCGCTCTGCCAGACCGTTGAGGATGCATTAGAAGTAGAAAAGGCGGTTCATCGCAGCGGTAAGCTGCTGCAGGTGGGCTTTGTTCGCCGCTATAGTGACAATGCTCAGATTCTGAAAAAGTTCATCGAAGAAGGTGAGCTGGGAGAAATTTATTATGCCAAAGCTTCCAGTCTGCGCCGTCTTGGCAATCCGGGAGGCTGGTTTGCGGATAAAAGCCGCTCCGGCGGCGGCCCGTTAATTGATATCGGCGTACATGTCATCGACATCTGCTGGTACCTGATGGGCAGACCGAAGGTGAAGTCCGTTTCCGCTAACGTCTCCAACCGACTCGGCAACCGGGCGAACATCCGCAATCTTTCGTTCTATAAGGCTGCCGATTACGATGCGGAACAGAACACCGTGGAAGATATGGCAAATGCATTGATCCGTTTTGAAAATGGCGCAAGCCTGTTGGTCGATGTCAGCTTCACCCTCCATGCGAAAGCTGATGAAACAGCGGTTAAGCTGTTCGGTGACAAAGGCGGAGCCGAGCTGGAGCCGGAAATTTTGATTATAAGCGAGAAGTTCGATACCATTCTGAACATGACACCGCAGGTCGATTTTAAATCTTTTGACTTCATGGGCTCGTTCCGCAATGAAATTAACCACTTTATCGACAGTACGCAGGGCCGAAAAGAAACCCTCAGCCCCGTCGAGGACGGTGTAGAGGTAATGAAAATGCTGTGTGCCATCTACGAATCGGCACGCGAGGGCAAAGAGATCACGTTGTAAAAGTTTATTTACACGTGAACGGAGTGGCCCAGTGTAAATCCGTCAGAGAGATCTTAAGTCATTTGTTCTACCCAAACGGAGGGATAAGCAACCCGACATACCCAAGTTGCTCCATCGACGAGGTGAAACCGTCTTAGGCCGTTGTAAAAACCTCCATTTACACGAAAACGGAGAGGTCAGAAATAAGCCGAAGAAGCGAAGCGTGCGCCTTTATCCCCGGATTTCCCCATAGGGAAATCATTCGAAGAAATCCGGGGGTAACAGCGCTCGGAGGATTGTTCTGACCGCGTAGTGGCCCAGTGTAAATTTCACCAGTGATCTTAAGTCATTTGTTCTACTTAAAACGGAGGGAATAGGTAACCCGACGTACCCAAGTTGCCCCATCGACAAGGTGAAACCGTCTTAGGCCGTTGTAAAAACCTTCATTTACACGAAAACGGAGAGGTCAGAAATAAGCCGAAGAAGCGAAGCGTGCGCCTTTATCCCCGGATTTCCCCAATAGGAAAATCATTCGAAGAAATCCGGGGGTAACAGCGCTCGGAGGATTGTTCTGACCGCGTAGTGGCCCAGTGTAAATCCTATCTTTCTACAACGTCAGAAATTTCAACTAAAGGAGATGCTTTATTTTGACTCAAACCAATCCCCCCCTGCCAGAGCAGGAAGAGCAGATTGTTGAAGCAGGCGTACACAACTTTAGCAAAGAAGACGAATGGGTAAAGCCGGAAGATCCACTGCTGCTGGAGCGGCTGGAGTGGTTCAAAGATCAGAAGCTCGGTTTGATGATGCACTGGGGACCATATTCCCAGCTGGGTCTGGTAGAATCGTGGGCGCTTAGCGATGAGGATGGCGACTGGTCGCGGGATGATGTGGACTGGACAGACGACATGGAAGATTTCAAACGTGAATATTTTGACTTGAACAAAACCTTCAATCCGATTCGGTTCCAGCCTGAGGAATGGGCACAGATGGCCGCAGATAACGGCTTTAAATATTTCCTGTTTACGACCAAGCACCATGACGGCTTCTGCATGTGGGATACCAAAACGACCGATTACCGGATTACAGGCAAGGATACGCCGTTCCACAAGCACAAATATGCTGATATCTGCCGGGTATTATTCGATGCCTTTCGAGCGAAAGGGCTGGGCATCTCGGCGTACTTTTCCAAAGCCGATTGGCATACCCCTTATTACTGGGCGCCTGGGATGGAGCGTGGACGGCATATGTGGCGAGGGCCATCTTATGATCCACACAAGTATCCATGGATGTGGGAAAAGTTCGTGGAGTTCACCCATGAGCAGATCATGGAACTGCTGACAAACTACGGACGGATCGAGTGTCTGTGGCTCGATGCAGGCTGGGTACGTGAAGGCCGCCACGGTCAGGATATCCGGCTTGGTGAAGTGGTCGAGCGGGCGAGAAGGAGCACGCAGCCTTGGCTTCTGTCGGCAGATCGCACTGTGGGCGGGCCGTATGAGAACATCGTCACCCCGGAGCAGACGATCCCGGAGCATCCGATGAATATCCCGTGGGAGAGCTGTATTACCGTCGGGCACTCTTTTGCTTTCGGCTTCGATGACCAGTATAAATCGGGACGGCAGCTTGCACATATTTTGCTCGAGGTGGTATCCAAAGGCGGGAATCTGGCACTGAATGTCGGCCCGCAGCCGGACGGACGTCTGCCCAAAGGGGCCATTCGAGGCATCCAGGGCCTGGGCGAATGGCTGAACACACACGGCGAGGGCATTTATGGCACCCGCATTTGCGCACCGTTTTACACGAAGGAGTGGGCATTCACACAGAAAGAAGAGATCCACACCGTCTATGCCTTCCGCATGTATCGCAACGAGAGCGAGACCCCGGAAGAGCGACTGATCATTCCTTATGTGGAAAAGGTAGAGCGTATTGAACTCATCGGTACGAATGACGTACTTTCGTTTCAGCAGACCGAAGAAGGGCTGCTCGTGGAGCTGCCACGATCCGCTGCAAGCAGCCAAGCGCCGATCACTTATACATTTAGATTGATCACCAAATCATAAATTCACATGTCAATTCCGGGGGAGATATCAGTGCCTCCGGAATTTTATTTTTTATACATAAAACGTACAGATACCTACAACACATGGCTTTAAACGCTTGATCTACAAGGGTTTTTAGAATAAAGAGAGGTCGGAGAAAATTGCAAATTGATCCAAAAGCACCCGGCAAGGTACTATCAGATTAAGAAAGCGCTGCCTGATAAGATTGTTAACATTGTTTGGGCTAGAATCAACAAATGAGCATCGATTACTAACAATTAAGAGATGTGAATGTAATGTATTATTACACTTGAGGCTGAGAAGGAGTGACGCAAATGAGTCGAGGTACAGAAAGCATACCTGGGAACATGGAGCTGCAGCAATTACGTCAGACAGCGCCCAAGCAGCAGCATCCGTTCATCAAAAGCTTCAAAAAGCACTGGGAGCTGTACCTGCTTGTGCTGCCTCCGGTGTTGTATCTATTGATCTTCAAATACATTCCGATGGTGGGCGTGCAGATTGCCTTTAAAGATTTCAGCGTGGTCAAAGGCATCTGGGGCAGCCCATGGGTGGGGCTTAAACATTTTGAAGCTTTCTTTGATTCTCCGAACTTTTGGCTGCTGATTAAGAACACCATTGGCATCAGTTTCTATTCCCTCGTGGCCGGTTTCCCTATACCGATCCTGCTCGCTTTGGCGCTGAATGAGATTCGAACGGGTTACTTTAAAAAGACCGTACAGATGGTCACGTATGCGCCGCATTTTATCTCTACCGTTGTGATGGTATCCATCATCATTCTGATGCTCTCGCCACATGTAGGCGTTGTAGACAAGTTATTTAGCTGGCTGGGTTTCCCGATGACCAACTTCATGGGTATTCCCGAATATTTCAAATCAATCTATGTCTGGTCGGGTGTATGGCAGGGCATGGGGTACTCCTCGATTATCTACATCGCGGCATTGGCTGGAGTCGATCCGTCTCTGTATGAAGCAGCCAAGATGGACGGTGCCTCAAGATTGCGGAAAATCTGGCACATCGACCTTCCAACCCTTGTTCCGGTCACCGTAATCATGTTGATTCTAAGTCTGGGAAGCATTATGGGCGTTGGCTTCGAGAAAATATATCTGATGCAGAATCCGCTGAATACGAGCGCCTCTGAGGTCATTTCCACCTACGTGTACAAGGTCGGTCTGATCGGAGCCAATTTCAGCTTCTCCGCAGCCGTTGGTTTCTTTAACTCCATCATCAATCTGATACTGTTGGTCATCGTCAATAGTATTTCCCGCAAAGTATCCGAGAACAGCTTGTGGTAAAGGAGGAGCATGTCCATGTTTAATCTGATGAATCGGAATCGAATTAAAGACCCGATCGGCGACCGAATTTTCATGACCATCAACTATATCTTTCTGATTGCCATTCTGTTAACGGTGTTCTACCCGCTCTTGTACATCGTCAGCTCTTCGTTCAGCTCGTCACGTGCCGTGACGTCCGGTCAGGTTTGGCTGTTCCCGGTTGATTTCAACATCAAGGCATACATCTCCATTTTCAAAAGCCAGCAGCTCATGCTCGGGTTTTACAACACGATCATCTACACGGTGGTCGGTACGTTCATCAACGTCGCTCTGACCGTTATGCTGGCCTACCCGCTCTCCCGCAAGTCGTTCTACGGACGGGGAGCAATCATCATCTTCATGATGATTACGATGTTTTTTGACGGGGGTCTGATTCCGACCTACCTGCTGATGAAAGACCTGCATCTGCTGGATACCCGCTGGGCGATGTGGCTGCCCGGAGCGCTTGCCGTGTTCCAGGTCATCGTTGCTCGCACCTTCTTCCAGTCGTCGATCCCCGAGGAACTTGGTGAAGCTGCCGAGATGGACGGGTGCCGGGATATTCGCTACCTGATCAGCGTTGTGCTGCCGCTCTCCAAACCGATTCTGGCGGTGATGACCCTGATGTACGCCGTAGGCCACTGGAATGCATACTTTGACGCACTCATCTATCTGCGCTCCGAGAAACTGTTCCCGCTGCAGTATGTGCTTCGTAACTTGTTAATTCTGAATGCGGCTGACCCGGCCATGCTTGCGAATACAAGTCAGCAGATGCGGGATCAAGGATTTGAGCAGGTGCTGAAATATGCGCTGATTGTGGTCGCCAGTATTCCGATTCTGATCATGTATCCTTTTGTACAAAAACACTTTGTCAAAGGGGTCATGGTCGGTTCACTTAAAGGATAGTCTGCACATTTCATCCGTAGGAAAGAAGAAAGATCGCTTTTCGCCTATCCAGGCGGCAGCCGGTTCTTGAAAGGAGGTGGGGACACACGCCGGCTTCCGGGATTGGGTTTGGAACCTATAGAACCGTATTAACCCGTACAGCTTAACCGAAGGTTTGCCGTTATGAATAAAAAGGAGGAGTCAGCTTGAGAAAATCCTGGATTTCAATTTTGTGTCTGGTCTTCGCTTCGATAACGATATTGTCCGCATGCAGTTCATCCGAAAAAGCGGGTACAGGCAGCGAGGGGAGCGGCGAGAGCGGCGGCCCCGTAACGATGACTTTTTTTGCTCCGCAGGGTAAAGCGCCGATGGAAGACAATGAATTTACTAAATTTATTGAAAAAAAGTTCAACGTGACCTTGAAATGGGACCTGGCCCCGACAGACGCTTTGCAGGATCGCAGACAATTGCTGTTAGCCAGCGGGGATTATCCTGAAGTGTTCCTGCACGGCAAGTTCACTACCTCGGATCTTCAAACCTATGGTAAACAAGGCGTGTTCCTTCCGCTTCAAGACCTGATCAAGCAGTACGGCCCGAACCTCACCAAAGTAATGGAAGAGAAACCTTATTTCAAGGATGCCATAACGGCACCGGACGGCAACATCTATGCTCTGCCTATTTTCAATGAATGCTACCACTGTACGTATGCGCAGAAGTATTGGATCAACCAAGAGTGGCTGGATAAGGTAGGGCTGAAAATGCCAACAACGACGGATGAACTGTATACCGTTCTGAAGGCGTTCAAAACCCAAGACCCGAACGGCAACGGCAAGGCCGATGAAATTCCGCTCACAGGTGCACCGAACAAATATGTGTGGAACGGCAACATCGACGCCTATCTGATGAACAGCTTCATATACAACGATAACGATAAGTACCTGATTGTAAACGATGGCAAGGTCAGCTTTGCCGCCAACCAGGAGGGATGGAGAAAAGGGCTGGAGTATATGCACAAGCTGTACGCGGATGGCCTGATCGACCCGGCTTCCTTCACACAGAATGACCAGGCGATTGGTCAACTGGGGAACAAAGAAGGAGATGAAGTGGTTGGCTCCATTACAACGGCACTGGTGAGCTATCTGGTGAATACGTATGACAAAAAAATTACCCGTCACCAGCACTGGGAAATCGTGCCTCCACTCAAAGGGCCGGACGGTGTGCAGACGACTGGAGCAACGCAAAGTGTAGGCGAATTCGAATTTGCCATCACCAATAAAGCGACCGAAGCACAGCAGATCGCAGCCATCAAAATTGTAGATTACATGTTCAGTGAAGAGGGTGCACTTTACGCCGAGTATGGCCCAACGGAAGGAAAGGGATGGAAGAAGGCGGGACCGGATGAGAAGAACATTAATGGCGAACCTGCCAAATACAGTTACTACAACCTGCCTGAACGTGATCCAAACGTAGTTGTCAACGAGAGCTGGTCACAGATTGGCGCGCACGACTTGTCTAACACGTTCCGTAATCTGTTTGCAGAAGGCCAAGATCCTCTGTCTGCTGAAGGATACGGTACACGGCTTGCTCAAGCGACGAAAGTATATGCACCATACGCTCCCAAAGAAGTATATCCTGCCAACGTGTTTATCCGCCCGGAGGATACCGAGTCAGCAGCTCAATTGACCACGGCAATCAAAGATTATGTGCAGACCAACATGGCTCAGTTCATCATCGGAAGCAAGAGCATTGAGAAGGACTGGGATTCGTATGTCAAAGGTTTCGATGGACTCGGATTAAGCAATTATCTGGATATTTATCAGCGCGCAATAGAGAAAAAATAATCTCTCCAGACTGTCCCGCCTGTCACCCGTGACCGGGGCAGTCTTCTCCTATGACAACCCCACGTCATTCGATATAATCAGTGCATAATTATGAAAATATTGTGAACAGGGGCAAGGTGCAAGTGGTTGTCGTCATGCAGCATGAAATGAATTGGTGGGGGGGCGCGGAGATGAACAACAATTGGTTCAGACGTTTGCTGTTATCGTATTTGCCTATTTTTTTTATTGTGACGACGATTTTATTTTTCATTTTCTTTCAGGTATTCAATGAGCAGAACCGAAGGGAAGCGCTCAAGGCCAATGAATTTTTGGCTTCACAGGTTACGCAGTATCTGGACAATTCCTTGCGTTCCATCGATTTCAAGGTACTGCGCGAGATTTTAACCAACTCTAATCTGAAAAATTATTTCTCGGGTTCTGGCAGTGAGGATGTCTATGCCGGCATTCAGGCGGTCAAGGTCATCGATGAATTGAAGATAGAATATCCACTGATTGACTCGATGTATCTGGTCAGGTACAGCGACAACACGGTGTTCAGCAATGGCAAAGCCGTTCCGATCAACGAGTTCCCCGATGCAGTATTTATTTCAGACAGCCGGACGAGAGATGAGCAGAAGTGGGTCGGTTCACGATCCTTTAAGGCGTTTCCATCACAGGCTGCTGAACAGGTTATTACCATTGTGCGAAGTGCGGGGAACGGCACTGGACTCGTCGTAACTAACGTCGAGTTGAACACGCTGCGTAAATCGATTATGCAGATGTATGACCCTGAATTTACATTTGTGAACATCTACAACCGATCGGGGGGAAGCCTGTGGCACAGCGGCTCACCTGATGATGGTTTGCTTGCCTCCAAGTCCAAACCATCAACGGCTTCGGGAGAGGTATTCTCTGAATTCACGTCCAGCTATAGCGGCTGGAAGGTGCAGACGGGGCTGAATAACGGGAAGATCGTCAAGTTTGCACTGCAATTTTATAATATATGGTTCATATTCGCTGCCGCCGTGGTGCTCATCGGGGTTGTATGGGTCATCTACGTGACCAGACGAAACTATAAACCAATCCAGCAGATCGTTACGTTAATTCAAACCGTCTCTTCACAGAAACCGTCAGCACTGAACTATGGCAAAGAGAATGAATTCCGCTTCATTCATACGACACTGGAGCGCATGATTGATCAGACGAGGCAGTATCAGGAGGAGCATGAAGAGAACCTGATTTTGCAGAAGAAGGTCTTCTTTCAGGAACTGCTGGAAGGTACAAGGGATTACACGTGTCATGAGTTAACTGCGGAGATGAACAAATTCAAACTCCCTGAACTGGAGCATTGCTGGGCTGTAATGGTGGTGGAGATGGATCGCTATGATGTATTTGTGGATGAGTATCATCAGCAGGATCAAGCCCTCCTCAAATTTGTGTTATCGAGCATTTTGCAGGAAAGTGCACGGCAGGAAGGAACCGAGGTATGGGCGGAGTGGGTCTCAAGTCAGCGATTGTATGCCATCCTCTGGTTACCTGAGATCGAACAGTCCGAAGAGACAGAACAGCGCTTGCTAAGCGGTTACCTGGATCGGGTTGGTCAGTATTTGAATTTTACCGTAACCATCGGGGTCGGCCGGGCTGCTGTAGATATTCGCGGGCTTCGGGCTTCGCTCAAAGAGGCTGTACACGCCCTGGAGTTCAAAGCCGTGCTTGGAACGGATCGAATCATTCCATGCAGCGAAGTACCGAGTTCGACCAATGATGTGTACGAGTTTTTAAAGACGATCTCCTTGCTCGTGCAGGCGATGCGGCTGTCGGACGAGGTTTGGGAACAGCATTTTGAACGGCTGTTTGAGCAGATCCGCGAGTCCGTTCTGTCTCGTCAGGAGATTATGAACACGGTTCAGCTGTTATTCCAGCATTATAATCGGGAATTTGCCGAGCTGCCGAGGGAGTATCAGGAGTCGTGGGCGGCTGTATTTACGCCCTTGCTGCCGAGACTGGAGGGCTGGGAAACGCTGGATGATCTAAGAGAGCTGTGTCTGGAAGGATTCCGTGAACTGGCACAGCAGATGCAGACATTACAATGTTCGCGTAAACATCGATCGCATATTCTGGAGATTCGCAAATACATCGAAGAGCACTACAACAATCCGGATCTGTCGCTGAATTACCTGAGTGATCTCTTCGATATTAATCCGAAGTATCTGAGCAAGCTTTTCAAAGATGAGATTGGAGAGAAATTCGTGGATCTGCTCATCAGTCACCGGATCGAAAAAGCGAAACAGCTCATGCAGCAGACGGACAAAGCCATTCAGGAGATCAGTGAGGAAGTGGGATATACCAACTACAATTCCTTCAACCGTGCTTTTAAAAATGTTGTCGGCATGGCTCCAAGTGACTATCGCAAAGCGATGTAAGCTCCACGTATGACCAACACGCAGACAGGAGGAGAATGTGCACATGCAAACGCAAATGGATTACAAAGATGCATCGCTTCCCATCCAGGAACGGGTACAGGATCTGCTCGAACGAATGACCACCGCTGAGAAGATCGGGCAGTTGATTCAGCCCATGGGATGGAAGACGTACAAGAAGGAAGCAGACGGTACGGTAAAGGTAACCGAAGAGTTCAAGGCAGACATGGTGCTGGGTGGAGTCGGCTCGTTGTATGGTGTGCTCAGAGCTGATCCATGGACGGAAGTGACGTTGGAGACGGGGCTGACGTCGCGGCAAGGGGCGGTGGCCACGAATGTGATTCAGCAATATGCCATAGAACATTCCCGGTTAGGCATTCCGATTCTGTTTGGAGAAGAATGTTCCCACGGGCATATGGCCATTGGTGCAACGGTCTTTCCTGTGCCGTTAACGGTAGGGAGCACATGGAATACCGATCTATATCGCAGGATGTGCGAGGCGATCGCTGTGGAAACCCGGAGTCAGGGCGGCACAGCTGCGTATTCTCCAGTGCTGGATGTCGTGCGTGACCCGAGATGGGGACGAACAGAGGAATGTTTTGCCGAAGACCCTTATCTGATTGGTCAGTTCGCTGTAGAAGCCATCTATGGATTGCAGGGAGATCGGCTTGATTCAGACCGAACGGTGGTGGCGACACTTAAACATTTTGCAGCGTACGGCAGTTCAGAGGGAGGACGTAACGCGGCACCAGTCCATATGGGAATGCGGGAGTTGCATGAAATTGACCTGCTACCGTTCAAACAAGCAGTAGAAGCCGGAGCCTGCTCGGTCATGACGGCCTATAACGAGATCGATGGCGTGCCGTGTACATCCAGTACGTACCTGCTGCATGATCTTTTGCGGGAAGAGTGGGGGTTTGACGGATTTGTCATTACCGATTTTGGGGCGATCCAGATGCTGGTGAATGGACACAATACGGCAGAGAACGGAGAGCAAGCCGTGTCGCAGTCCCTTCGGGCAGGTATAGATATGGAGATGTCCGGATTCATGTACCGCAAACATCTTGCACAGGCGCTTGAACAAGGTTTACTTGAAGAGAAGGAGCTGGATATGGCGGTACGGCGGGTGTTAGAGATGAAATTCAGACTCGGTTTGTTTGAGCAGCCATATGTCGATCCTGATTTTGCAGAACAGGTTATCGGGTGCGATGAGCATATGAAGCTCGCGCGGGAGGTGGCACAAGAGGGGATTGTCCTGTTGAAAAATGAAGGACGTTTGCTTCCGCTTGCTGCCCAAGGAACCAAACTGGCTGTGATCGGGCCGAACGCCAACCATATTTATAACCAGCTCGGAGATTATACCTCACCGCAGCCGAGAGAGCAGATTGTGACAGTGCTGGATGGTATCACACGCAAACTCGGTGGGACGGATCCTGATCAGGTGCTGTACGCACCCGGATGCCGGATCAAGGGTGATTCGAGAGAAGGCTTTGCGCAGGCGCTTGCATGTGCGGAGCAGGCCGATGCCATTGTTATGGTGATGGGTGGATCGAGTGCCCGTGATTTTGGCGAAGGAACGATTGATCTGCGAACAGGAGCATCCGTGGTAACCGATGATCCGTGGAATGACATGGAGTGCGGGGAAGGCATTGACCGTTCTTCGTTGAACCTGATGGGTGTGCAGCTGGAACTGGTGCAGGAAATACATAAACTGGGGAAACCGGTCGTTGTGGTGTATATTAACGGGCGCCCTATTGCCGAACCTTGGATCGACGAGCATATTCCGGCCATTCTTGAAGCGTGGTATCCGGGGCAGGAGGGGGGAAATGCCGTCGCAGATGTACTGTTCGGGGATGTGAATCCATCGGGGCGACTGACCGTATCCATTCCCAAACATGAAGGTCAGCTTCCCGTGTACTATCATGCGAAACGGACGCGCGGCAAACGGTATTTGGAGATGGATCTAACGCCGCAATATGCTTTCGGACATGGGCTTAGCTACACGGACTTCAGGTACGACAATGTACAAGTGACACCGGAAGTGATCGGGCCGGACGAGGAAGCGCGGGTGCAGGTCGAAGTGACTAATGTGGGTGCCGCAGCAGGCAAAGAAGTTGTGCAGCTGTACATTAGCGATGTATCGGCTTCCGTTACCCGGGCTGAAATTGCCCTGAAGGGTTTTAGCAAAATCCATCTGGAGCCAGGAGAGACCCGAACGGTAACGTTTCCTGTGCAAAAAGAACATCTCGCACTGATCGACTCCCGTCTCCAATCTGTAGTGGAACCGGGCGAGTTCAAGCTGATGGTCGGACGCAGCTCTGCGGACTGGACAGCTTGCAGTCTGCATGTACAGCAGGTGGAGGTGAAGGGATGATTCGAATCCAGCGGTTTATCGAAGATTTGAAACAGCAGCAGTGGCTGGAAGTCATTGAGCTTCCCGAGTGGCAGATGCAGCGAGCCCGATATATTCGGCCGGGAGAATACGAGTATGAGCAAGAATATGCACCTGAGCAGGGATATGCGTATGGTCAGGAGCGCGCATCTGAACAGGAAGGGCACATGGCGATCCAGCATTCCCTGAATCCCTTAAACAGCACACACGGAACGACTTATTTTCTGAGCAAAAGAGTGCAGATTCCTGAGACGTGGCAGGGTGAGGCTATTGGATTCATTTTTGAAGCGGGTGGGGAAGGGTTGATGAAGGTCAACGGTGTTCCGTATCACGGGCTCGATCGCAATCATACCTTCGTACCTCTTCCAAGAGAACGTGTGGGAATCTCGCCACAGCTGGAGATCGAGCTGTATGACCCCATCCCTGAACCACATGATCCCTTGAATCGACAAGCGGTAATTCAGCCCCCGATTCAGGGGATACGAGCGGCGCTGGTGCATGTGAATCAACCGTTGCAGAGCCTGATGTACAGCATAATGGTACTTTCAGAATCGCTGCAGGCTTTACCGGAGAAGGATTTGAAACGCACAACACTGGTTCGGGCTGTCCATCAGGTGATGGATGAGATGTACCATGATCCGGGACGCTGGCAGGATGGTGTGTGGCTGCATGAGCTGGAGCAGAGAATTGCCCAGACCGTGGAGCGGGAAGACCCGGAGCAGTACCGAAGCGGGTTTATGCATCTGGTTGGGCAGTCTCACATTGATGTGGCCTGGCTCTGGCCTGTTCGAGAGACCGTGCGCAAATCGAGCCGGACGTTCTCTACGATGTGTACACTAATGGACACGTATCCGGATTTTGTGTACTCCCAGAGCCAGCCGCAACTATATGCTTTTGTAAAGGAGCATTATCCCGAGCTGTATGAACGGGTGAAGGCGCGTATTGCCGAGGGGCGCTGGGAACTGGTCGGCGGCATGTGGGTGGAGCCGGACTTGAATATTCCGAGCGGCGAGTCTTTGGTGCGGCAGATTTTGTACGGACAGCAGTTCTATCAGTCGGAATTTGGCAAACGTTCAAATATTGAATGGCTGCCGGATACGTTTGGATACTGTGCTTCGCTGCCTCAGATACTGAGGCTTGCCGACATTCCTTATTTTATGACGACCAAATTGAACTGGAATGATACGAATGTGTTCCCGTATGATCTGTTTGAATGGGTGGGAATTGACGGTACCTCGGTGCTGTCTTACCTGAATCATGGAGTCAACGAACATACGCGCCCCAAAGATGTGCATGAACACTGGCAGTCCTACAAACAAAAAGACGTTCATGCGGAGCAGATGCTGCTCTATGGACACGGGGATGGTGGCGGCGGCGTGACGAGTGAGATGGTGGAGTTTGCCGAGCGTTCCCATCTGATGGCAGGGCAGCCTATCAGTCAATTCAGCACGGCGGGAGCTTTTTTTGAAGGGATTGCAGCAAGTAAACCAACGCTGCCGAAGTGGCACGGTGACCTGTATCTGGAGCTGCATCGGGGCACGTATACCACCCACGCGCGCAATAAACGCAGCAACCGCAAGGCCGAAGTGCTCTATCGCGAAGCAGAAATCTGGAGCCAGTGGGATCAGAATCACGGCCGAATGTCGGATCGCAAGGAAGTGCTTGATGAAGGTTGGAAGCTGATCATGCTGAACCAGTTCCATGATATTATCCCGGGCACGTCCATTCCTGAAGTGTATGTTACGTCTGCTGAAGAATATACGAAGGTGTTTACACTTGGCGATGAAGTGCTGCAGGATTCACTCGATGCGCTAACGGATAACATTAAGACAGATGAAGTACCAGGTAAGCCGTACGTTGTATTCAACAGTCTTGGCTGGGAACGAAACGAAGTGATCTGCATCTCCGGGGATGCCGATTTAGCTGGATTGGCGGCGTATGATCGCTATGGAAATCGCTTGATTAGTGAGCTAGAGCGGCAAGAGCATGAAAATAGGGTTAGCCTGCATGTTCTTGTTCCTTCGATTCCTGCGTTCGGGTACAATACCATATGGCTGCGTGAGGCAGAAGATGAAATGCTAGTAGGGGAAGCAGAGCTTGAAGACGAAACAAAGCAAGAAATAGCAGTATCCGTAGAACAGGAAGCAAATAGAGCATCGGAAGCAGTAGCAGAAGAAGTCGACACCCCGATCCCAGATCGTTGGGAAACCGAGTTCTATTTGCTTGAATTCAACGGCTTGGGCGAGATCACAAGATGGTATGACAAGACTGTAAAGCGTGAATGGTTGAAGCCGGGCGACCGAGCGAATGAGTGGCAGTTTTTCCATGACAAACCGACGTACTGGGATGCGTGGGATATAGATCCCCGGTTTGAATCTCAACGTGCGGGCGGTGTGCAGCTGATTTCCAGCGAGATTGTGCAGCGCGGCTCTGTGCAGGATGTACTGCGTTTTCGCTGGCAGCTGAATGATTCCGAGATTAGCCAGGATGTAATTTTATTTCATCATCAGCGGCGCGTTGATTTCAAAACTCGGGTAGACTGGAATGAGAGTCACAAGCTGCTTAAGGTCGCGTTCCCGGCAGATCTGGTGGCAGCCAAAGCAACCTATGAGATTCCGTTTGGTGCCTTGGAGCGAGCGGTACACAACAATACAAGTTGGGAACGGGCACAGTTCGAGGTGTGCGGGCATCGCTGGGCTGATCTTTCGGAGGGCAACAGCGGTATTAGTTTGCTGAATGATTGCAAGTATGGCTGCGACATTAAGGATCGCATGATCCGTCTGTCCTTGCTGCGAGCGCCAAAATGGCCGGATGTACATGCCGATCAAGGGCAGCATGAATTCACATATTCGGTGCTGCCGCATGCAGGAGACTGGCGTCAGGCTGATGTGGTACGACGTGCGATGGAACTCAATCATCCGGTACAGGTGGCTGCATCCAAACCACATGCGGGTGTAAAACCCTCAGAACACAGCTGGCTCCATTTCCACAGTGAACATGTCATTTTGGATACGATCAAGGTGTCAGAGGACGGATTAGGAACGGTACTGCGTTTCTATGAATCAACCGGGGGTCGGGAGACAGTACAGGTGCAGTGGAATGAGCAAAATGTGAGTGCCTCCATTATTAACCTGCTGGAAGATGAGCTTGAGCCACTCGCTTGCGAGAATGGAACTTTTAAACTGACGTTTAAGCCCTATGAAATCAAGTCGGTAAAGCTTGTGCCATCAAGTTGATACGATATAAGTTGAACTATTCATTTACACAGCGCAACTCATCTAATCTCATGGGAGGTACGACATGAAATTAACCAATAAGATCGGTGTGATCGTAGACAGTTTTGGCGTAGGCGTACGGGAAGGGCTGTTGAAAGCCAAGGATGCAGGGGCAGAAGGCGTGCAGATCTATGCGGTGAAGGGGGAGATGGAACCGGAGAATCTGTCTCCTGCAGCACGTAAAGAGCTCCGAAGCTATATAAAAGGTCTTGGCCTTGAGATTTCGGCATTGGTTGGTGATCTGGGTGGTCATGGCTTTCAGGTCAAGGAAGACAATACTTGGAAGGTGGAAAAGTCTAAACGAATTGTTGATCTGGCACTTGATCTGGGTACAGATATTGTCACCACGCACATCGGTATTGTTCCACATGATCCTTCTTCCGAAGTATACGAAACACTGCACACGGCTTGCGAGGAGTTGGGACAGTACGCCAAAAGTGTCGGTGCCTACTTTGCCATCGAGACTGGTCCGGAAACGGCTGCGGATCTGAAAGGTTTTTTGGATACCCTCTCTACGAACGGGGTATCCGTCAACTTTGACCCGGCGAATATGGTGATGGTGACAGGGGATGATCCGGTGCAGGGAGTGAAGCTGCTCAAGGATTATATCGTGCACACCCATGTGAAGGACGGTTTGCGGCTGAAAGAGGTCGATCCGCGAGACGTGTATGGTGCTGTTGGGCACGCTCCGATGGATCATGAGAAAATCGCCGAAATGGTGGCTTCCGGTGCCTTTTTCCGTGAAGTGCCATTGGGTGAGGGAGCTGTTGATTTTGATGCCTACTTCACTGCGCTGCAGGAGATTGGTTATACAGGGTATCTGACCATTGAGCGCGAAGTGGGAGACCAACCGGAGAAAGACATTCGCAAAGCCGTGCAGTTCATCAAACAATATCGATAGGAGTGGAGCAGATGAAGGTAGGTCTGAGCACGTACAGTTTGTTGAATGATCTGAATTCGGGAGCCATGACGGTACTGGATGTCATCGACTGGATTGCAGCGAACGGCGGCGAGCACATGGAGATGGTTCCCTACGGATATACGGTGGAGGATAATCATGAGCTAGCGGATGCGATTCGGGAGCGAGCCGCAGCAGCAGGCATTGAGCTGTCGAACTACTCGATGCCGGCCAACTTCGTGCAGGAGACGGAAGAGACTTTTGAAGAAGAGATGGCCCGGGTCAAAAGACATGTGGATACCGCACACCGGATGGGAGTCAGGCATTTGCGCCACGACGTTACCGCATTCAGGCTGCCCAAGGAGAGCACAACCATTGCCTGGTTTGAACAGCATCTGCCGCTCATGGTCAGAGGAAGCCAGATCATTGCGGATTATGCTGCGCAGTACGGGATGACAACCACGATTGAGAATCATGGTTTCAGTGTGCAGGCTAGTGATCGGGTGCAGCGGGTACTGCACGCCGTAGATCGGCCCAATTTCAAAACGACGCTCGATATTGGCAACTTCATGTGTGTAGACGAAAATCCAATTGTCGGTGTAATGAAAAATCTGCCGTACGCTTCGCTTATTCATTTCAAAGACTTCTACTTCCGTCCGTATGATGAGCATCCGGGAGAAGGGGAATGGTTCACCACAACTTGTGGTAACTTCCTGCGCGGTGCAATCGTGGGACAGGGTGATATCCCCATTCGCAAAATCGTCAAGCTGATCAAAGACTCCGGTTATGATGGAAATATCACGGTGGAGTTCGAAGGCATGGAGGAATGCAAAGCCGCTTCCAAAATTGCGATGCACAATCTGCGCCGTTTTTGGGATGAGGCATAGGAAGGAACGATAGCAGAGATTTGGTGTAGGGCCGCGTTTTCGCGGCTCTTTTTGGCATACGCAGTATACAAACCAGGAGACAAACAACGATATGCCATAAAGAGGCATAAGTGACGATAATCACAAGTATGGTATACTGAACATATGCAGCCTGAAAATAACTGGCTATGGATAGGAGAGATCATGAATCTATGCAGGTATTTGAAGACTGGAACCAAAAGGTGAAGAAGACGTTTAACGCAACCAATCCCGAGGCGGTATTGACGGTAACTGAAGCGGGCAGCCTGCTGGGGCTGAGTAAAGACCAGATGAAGTTATACGTGGATAAAAACAAACTCACCAAGGTACCCATTATGAGAAGTGTGCATCGATACCTTTTGTTAAAAAGTGAAATTGATCGCATTGTGCAGGCACAATAATTACAGGGAATTTAGCGCAGCCTTGCATCACACGGGTAATAACAGAATAGAACTCTATAGCCATTTTACCGGGCAGTACTCGGGCGAGTGGCTTTTTTCTTGAATAGAGAGGGGAAATGAGGATGCTTGGCAGGTTATCATCTGGAATATATCGGAAGGTAAACTGGATATGGGTAGTCGCGGCAGCAGCCTTATTTGCCTGTTTTATCGCATTCATCCTGCCTTGGCAGGCGGAGAAATCCAAGGAGGCTGCAGGGAGTGGAGAGTCACCAGATTCGTCTTTCGCATACAGCGCAGATGATTTGTATCGGATGGCTGAAAACTACGGAGAGGATGGGCGAAGCGCCTATATTCAGGCCAGGTTTACATTTGATATGATCTGGCCGCTGGTCTATCTGTTCCTGCTTGTCGTTTTGATATCCGTCCTGTATCGAGTGCTTCCTGCCGCAAGCCGCTGGCGCTGGTTAAATCTGCTCCCATTTCTGGGATGGGGACTGGATATATTGGAAAATCTGGGTGCGTCTTTGGTTATGTCCCGGTATCCCTAGCGAACACCTGTTATTGCTGAATTAACCCCTGTATTTACGTTGTTAAAATGGTGTATGATCTATGCCAGTTTTGCCGTTCTTGTACCGGGTTTACTGGTTACGGTTGTGCATTATCTCCGGAAGCGCAGGTTTAGGCGTAAGTGAAGCACGGAGAATGCGCACAGAATATTTGGGGAAATATACCTTTGTGATAGTCACTGATAAGAGTAGGAATTTGCGCTTGTCAAAGGATAATCCATTCCTATATACTCTTGTCGCAAGTGGCCTGACCTATTACACGAACTCAGGGGAGATGAACAATCCATGGCAATTAACTTGAATGTGTACCTTGTTACCAATGGTAACGGGCGTGAAGCTGTCGAGTTCTACAAAGAGGCATTTGGTGCGGAAGTGCTCGCGATGCAGACTTTTGGGGAAGGCCCATCCAGTCCGGATCATCCAATTCCACCAGAAGCGAAAGATTGGATTATGCACGCTTCTCTGCAAATTGGCAGCTCGGTGCTGATGTTATCTGACACACTCCCCGGTATGCCGCACACCATTGGGGATAACATCACGGTGACGGTCAATACGGATACAGCTGAGCAGGCAAAGGACATTTTCGCTAAACTTGAAGTAGGCGGTAAAGTAAATATGCCGATTCAAGAAACCTTCTGGAGCCCGGCTTACGGTAATGTTACTGATAAATTTGGTGTACAGTTCCAAATCAGTGCGGCTCCTGGACAAGCGTAGACACAGCTATAAGTCGTATGTGTTAAATGAAAACCTCCAGTCACTGCATAATGCAGCGTGGAGGTTTTTTGTACTTTTTCAGAAGAAAAACTAATCTTCCTTCTGAATCTTGGACGGATTGTTAATTTTGTAAGGCACCGGGTTGCGGGTCAGCTTTTTCTTAATAATTTTGGCTTCAAAAGTAAGTACGTCGCCAACCTCCAGCTCCTGTTTTTTCATCGTTGCACTGTGACTGGACCAAGCTTCACCAACCTCAATCACGTCAGGCTCCGTGATAGTTACGGACTCATAAATAATAACTTCGTCGTCATTGTCCGAGAAATGATTCGGTACCGTCGTAAATTCTTTGACCACCGCGCTCATCTTCACTTTGCCATCCGGCAGATCGATTTTGATAGCTTTGGCCTTGGGGGCAGCCTTGGGATTTGGTTTGGTTTCCGAAGCTGTATCGGTTCCAGTACCTGTCAGGGGACCGATGTATTCCTCTACTAATCCGTCAGGGTCGCCTTTGAGGCCTGAGAATGTATCGGACTCGTCCATGTCTTCCTCCAGATCAAGCAGCTCGGCTGGGGAGTCGGCTTTAACGGATGATCCAGCGGCACTCTCGGATTGTACAGACGCAGATTTACCGTTCACAGAAGCAGCGGAATCATCTGCAGCAGCCGTATTCGTATTTTGCTCTGCGGCTTCCCGATCTGTGCCTGCTTCTGCTCCCGCTGCACTTAATCCTCTTGTGCTGTAGCCGGAAGCCTGCATTTCTTTCAAATAGGATGGATGTATACAGTGTTTGTCCCCATTATCCAGCTCGATGACTGCCGTCATGTGATCCACATAACCGAGAATGGTGCAGGGCAGGTTCAGGCCGTTTCCTTTATAGTAGAACGTTTTGAGTTTGGTCGCTTTGGCCGAAATCAGGCCCCACTCCTGACACTTGGCAATTAACTCGTCTTCGTTGTCCAGTGCATAGTAATCCGGTGGTTCAATCGTAAAAGCGTATGTCATATCGATTTTCCGCCTTTCAGCTGCTCTTATATTCATCGTTTCCAAATTAACATCAGTGTATCACATTATGTACCCGAAAGATGGAGATTCTGAAAGCTCACGTGCAGGGGCTGTGTTATAATTTGAACCAAATATACGGATGAACACTCTGTCATCGCAGCGTCATCTATATCATCTTTAAATTAACTTATACAGCTTAAATACATACTTAGAGGAAGGATGATTTTGATGGAGAAAAAGGTGAATCATCAAGCCCTTTGGCTGGCAGTTGGGGTGGCCCTTGGGGTTAGTATCGGTACAGCGACCGGGCAGATTGGACTGGGCATTGCCTTCGGTGCTGCTCTTGGCGTTGTCATCGGTTCGGTGGTCAGCAAACGGACGGGTGCTGATTCCCATGAGATGTTAAGCGAGCATGTTCTGGAACTGCACAAGCTGCAGGACTGGGGAGAGGCCCTTCAACGCTCGCAGGAGCATCCAGTGCTTTTGCTGAAACACAGCACAACTTGTCCCGTCAGTGCACGAGCATATAGAGAGTTTATGGCTTTTGTCGGCACGAATGCATCTGATCCCAAACAGACGATGGAATATCGGATGGTGAAAGTTATTGAGAATCGTCCGTTATCCCGCCACATTGCGGAAGAGACCGAGGTTCGCCATGAATCCCCGCAGGTGCTGCTGCTCGACCAAGGGCAGGTCATCAAACACACTTCACATGGACAGATCACCAAAAAACGACTGACGCAGTGGGCGGAGAATCCATTTGGGTGAGTTGGGCAAAACTACCTACGGGTGATGACCTTAAGGGGGTAATGCGCACATATCTACATGATCTGTCCAAAATTAATGTGGATTTGGACTTTCCGATAGAGCCACCCCTGAATGATGCAGATCAATCAGAAAAGGTAGTGCAGCTTTCCTTGCCTATTCAAGTAAGTCAGGTTACTCGTGTGAAAGAAGAACTTAAACAGCTGTCATCTCTGTATAATGAGTTTCACATTCTCACCTATGCTATTGATGATGCGTATCAAATATCCGAAGTAAAGCACTATTTGCCTAATCCGCATGATAATATAGCCTATTTTATAGAAGATCTGTCTGATCTCATCTCAGGTGCGGAACTTAGCGATCATGAACGTGAAGTTCTCGCGCCTGACGTGGACGATATACTTGATCCGGCAGCATATGATATCGAAATTTTAGAAGAAGAGCGGCAGGGGTAACCCACCCCTAGCCTCTATAAGTTGAACTATTTAATTACACCGAAACGGAGAGGACAGAAAAAACCTGAAAAAGCGAAGCCTTCGCCTTTATCACCGGATTTTCCCTTTGAAAAAAGGGGATCAAAAAAATCTGGGGATAACAGCGATTGGAAGGTTGTTCTGTCATCGGAGTGGTCCGTGTAATCATCTTAGTTTAACTTATATTTTAAGGAGGGAACCGTGTGTTCATGGGTGAAAATCTGACCAATCTGCGCATCATGCATGGTTATTCGAGAAAGGAACTTTCCGAAAAACTGGGTGTGACCGAGCAGGCGGTCTGGCAGTATGAAAATGCGTACACTTCCCCCAAAGTGCCTATCGTTAATGAATTGAAACGGATTTTCAGTGTGAAAAGCAAGTATTTTTACGAAAAGGACAAACTGGCTGAACATAATAACGCAGCCAACATCAATGTGATGAACATCGCGTATCGATCCAAAGTGATGAATGTGATCTCCAAGACGCAGACAGAGGCCAAGCATGTGGAGTATCTGGATACCTTTGTAAACTATATTACTGCTCAGCTCAGCCTCCCCACCTTGAAAATCATTCAGCTCAGGGAAGAAGCGATCCAGTACATGAATCACTCACAGGATGATCGTGCAGCCCAAATCCAATATGTTGCAAAGCTTGCAAGGCAGCGATTGAATCTGGAGAGGGTGACCAATGAAAACCTGATGTTCTGGATTGAAAAAAGCGGAGTATATGTCTTCGAAAAGGCAATTGGTGAAGGAAGCGATGCATACAGCCTGTGGACGCGAGAGGATCGCCCTTTCATCATTTTAGGCAATATTAAACGGTCGGCAGTACGTAGAAATTTTGATATTGCCCATGAACTGGGTCATTTGCTGCTTCACTATCGTTTGGAGTTCGTGAATCTGGATCGGAAAGAGCATAAGGTCATCGAAAATGAAGCCAATCTGTTTGCCGGTGCGTTTTTATTGCCGGAAGAAGAGTTTACACAGGATATGCAGAGCATTTCCCAGGTGACCAATCCGGATCATTATCTTGATTTGAAAAATAAATGGAAAACATCCTTGCAGGTGTTAGGTTACCGTGCAGCTAATCTGGGATTGATGGATGCTAAATCACATCGTAATTTTTATGCAGCCATGCATCGAAGAGGATATCTGGAGAGAGAACCTTTTGATCAGACGATTCCTTTGCAGACACCTATGCGGGTTCGGACGATCATTGACCTTCTTGCCAATAAAGGTCTTGTCGATATTCGGTATATGGTTGAGCAGGATTGGAAAGTGGAGACCTCTTTCTTTCATCATATGACCGGAATCAAGCCAGAGTTTTTCAACAAATATATGAAAAGTAGTCCGAATGCCAAGGTTCGTGATATGAAGGGCAAGACTACCCGCAGTTCTTAAAAAGGGATAACTTACGCAATGTAATCCTAGATGGATATACATTATGGATATACATTTACGATGGACCCGTTCTTTCAGCTGACTGCTGAGAAGAGCGGGTCTTTTTTACGCTTTTTTTACAGCCATAGCTGTATTTCTTTACCCCCTTTTTACAGCGATTCATATTACGATTTTACTGCAGCAAGCAAGATGAACGGTGGAAGAGAGGGATGAAGGACGCATGGTTAATGATGCAGCGATGATTGGACTGATCGTACTGTTGTTTGCGGTGTTTTGGGGATTTGTGAAGTTTTGCGAGAAGGCCTGAGGGAAGAAAGGGGGGTTCTAAAGGATGATCTTCATCGGCATTATTGTTCTGGCTCTGATGGTCTACCTCGGGTATGTACTCGTCAAACCTGAGAAGTTTTGACGCTGTTATTCATATTTTTGACCTGCTGCTCTGATCGTGGTCAGAAGCGAGTAACAAAAAGCAAAGACACGTTTACGTTTAGTTGATTAGGGAGGATATGCAGATATGGGTATCGGTGTAGTGCAAGTAGCGGTCACGCTACTCATCATATTGTTACTGGTGAAGCCAGCAGGCAGTTATTTGGTGAAGGTATTTGACAGGCAGCGAACGGGACTTGATCGTGTATTTGGCGGACCGGAGCGATTATTGTATCGGCTGATGGGTGTACGGGAAGATGAAACGATGGGGTGGAAAAAATATCTGTCTGCCGTGCTCATCTCCAATGCGGTCATGCTGATCCTGATGTTTCTGGTGTTACGGCTGCAAAAGTTCCTGCCCCTCAATCCGGATGGGATCGATAATATGTCGGCAGCGCAGGCCTTTAACACAGCCGCCTCGTTTATGACCAATACCAACTGGCAGTCCTATACGGGCGAGAACACTCTGTCGTATCTGTCACAACTGCTGGCGGTAACGTTTCCGATGTTCACCTCGGCGGCAACAGGATTTGCGGTAGCGATTGCTTTTATTCGCGGATTAGTAGGCCGCCGGGATGATCTGGGTAACTTTTATGTCGACCTGGTTCGGTCGATTACTCGTATTTTTTTACCGCTCAGCTTCATCGTGGCCTTGTTCCTTGTATTTCAAGGGGTGCCGCAGACGCTGGCCGGTGCGGTGGACGCATCCACATTGGAAGGAGTACAGCAGACCATTACCCGTGGGTTAGTGGCTTCGCTGGAGTCGATTAAACACATTGGAACCAACGGAGGGGGTTGGTTCGGCACCAATGCTGCTCATCCGTTTGAGAACCCCACGGCACTGAGCAATCTGGTGCATATCGTTTGTATGATGCTGCTGCCCACGGCGTTGGTCTATGCATTTGGCTTGATGGTAAACAATCGGAAACAGGGCTGGGCGCTGTTCGCCGCGATGGGTTTTCTATTTGTGGCGATGCTTACAACCGTGTTTGTATCCGAGTATCGGGGAGTGCCTGCGCTGGATGCAAATGGACTACAAACCAATATGGAAGGTAAAGAGGTCAGGTTTGGCATTCCCGAATCAGCATTGTTTACGGCAGTGACTACAGCGGCAACGACGGGTTCAGTGAACAACATGCATGAGTCACTCACTCCACTTGGAGGTCTGGTTTCTCTTGCTCAGATGATGCTGAACAATGTATTTGGCGGAAAGGGCGTAGGTCTGCTGAACGGCCTGCTGTATGTGATCATTGCGGTATTTATTTGCGGCTTGATGGTCGGACGAACACCGGAGTTTCTGGGCAAAAAGATTGAAGGCAAAGAGATCAAGCTGGCTTGTATCGCCCTGCTGATTCATCCGTTGATTATTCTCGTGCCAACTGCGCTTGCTTTAATGCGGCCTGAGACTGCGGCATCCATCTCAAATGGCGGCACGCATGGACTGACCGAGGTGCTGTACGCTTTTGCCTCCGGTGCTGCCAATAACGGATCGGCTTTTGCCGGACTGAACGCGAATACAGACTTTTACAACATCACGATCGGCATTGTTATGCTGCTGGGAAGATATATCTCGATGATTGCCATGCTTGCGATCGCAGGTTCACTTGCCGTGAAAAGGGTTGTTCCGGTCACTACTGGAACGCTTCGGACACACACACCGCTATTTGCTGGCATTTTGGTGATGATGATTATGGTCGTGGGTGCCCTGACATTCTTCCCGTCGCTTGCACTCGGCCCGATTGCAGAGCATCTGGCGATGGTTCAATGAGTAAAAAGGGCAAGTCATAACGTATGGAGGTGGCATTCCCGATGAATGCAGTGGAACGAACGCAAGAACGAAAACATCAAAGCAGCAGTCATGCTCATCATCATCCTGCATCCAAAAAGTCTTTAAATAAACAGATGGTATACCAAGCCATGCGTGATGCATTCAAAAAACTGAATCCGATGGTGATGATCAAAAATCCAGTCATGTTCATTGTAGAAGTCGGTACATTTATCACACTGCTGTTATGTTTTGATCCCCACTTGTTCACCGCATCTGATGCAGGGCGGGGGTACAATGTGGCTGTATTTTTCATTCTGCTTTTCACGCTGCTGTTTGCGAACTTCGCCGAAGCGCTGGCGGAAGGGCGGGGCAAAGCACAGGCTGACACGCTGCGCAGGACTAAATCAGATACGATGGCCAATCAAGTGCAGAAGGACGGGACACTGAAACAAGTTGCTTCGACCCAGTTGAAAAAAGGGGACCTCGTCCGTGTGGAAGCCGGGCAGCTCATTCCAACGGACGGCGAAATTATAGAAGGGTTGGCCTCTATCGATGAATCGGCCATTACAGGGGAATCGGCTCCGGTAATCAAGGAAGCCGGCGGTGATTTCTCTTCGGTCACCGGAGGTACGCGGGTTACCTCCGATTACATCATCATGCGGGTGCAGACAGACCCCGGCGAATCGTTTCTGGACCGAATGATCTCTCTTGTGGAGGGTGCACAGCGTCAGAAAACGCCAAATGAGATTGCCTTGACTACACTTCTTGCCGTATTAACGCTGATTTTCCTGATCGTCATTTTGACGATGGTTCCTATGGCGAACTATCTCGGCATTCGGCTTGATCTGGCAACCCTGATTGCCCTGCTCGTCTGCCTTATTCCGACTACGATCGGGGGGCTGCTGTCCGCCATTGGTATTGCGGGCATGGATCGGGTGACACAGTTTAACGTGCTCGCCATGTCAGGGAAAGCGGTTGAAGCAGCTGGTGATATCGACACATTGATTCTGGACAAAACAGGCACGATCACATACGGCAACCGTATGGCTTCTGAATTTATCCCTGTTCAGGGTGTAACTGTACCCGAGATGACACGGGCGGCGCTTCAAGCTTCGGTGCGAGACGAGACGCCGGAAGGCCGCTCTGTAGTGGAGCTTGCAGGCAGGCAGGAACAGACTTGGGCGGAGAGCAGTTACATGGATGCCGAAACTATTGAGTTTACCGCCGAGACACGTATGTCTGGTCTGAATCTGAGCGATGGAACGAAAATCCGTAAAGGCGCAGTAGATGCAATCAAACGGTATGTAACTGCCGAAGGTGGACGTGTACCGGGCGATCTGGATGAGATTGCGGCACGTATTGCCAAGGCCGGGGGTACGCCGCTGGCGGCAGCCATTAATGACCGGATCTACGGTGTAATTTATTTGAAAGATACCGTGAAACCCGGTCTCAAGGAGAAATTTGCCGAGATGCGTGCCATGGGCATCAAAACGATTATGTGCACAGGTGATAACCCACTAACAGCAGCAACGATTGCACTCGAGGCGGGTGTGGATGATTTTATAGCGGAAGCGAAGCCTGAGGACAAGATTGCGGCGATCAAAAAAGAACAGCAGGAGGGCAAGCTTGTCGCCATGACCGGCGACGGTACGAACGATGCTCCTGCCCTGGCCCAGGCCGATGTTGGCCTGGCGATGAATTCGGGAACCATGGCGGCCAAAGAAGCAGCCAACATGATCGACCTGGACTCTGACCCGACCAAGCTGTTGTCGGTCGTCTCTATAGGCAAGCAGCTTCTGATTACGCGGGGCGCATTGACTACCTTTTCGATATCCAATGATATTGCCAAGTATTTTGCCATTATTCCAGCCATGTTCATTCTCGCCATGCCGCAGCTTCAGGCACTGAACATTATGAATCTCTCTTCACCGCAATCTGCGATTCTGTCGGCACTCATTTTCAACGCAATTATTATTCCGCTGCTCATCCCGATTGCAATGAAAGGCGTGAAGTATCGGGCCATGTCAGCCGAACGGCTGCTGAGCCGTAATGTGTTTATTTACGGTATCGGCGGTGTGATTGTACCGTTTATCGGTATCAAGCTGATTGACCTGATGTTGTCGGGTTTGATGTAACGGGAAAATAGAGAAGAGATGTACTGCGTTAGTATCGCGAGAATAATAAATTCGGATTGAACGGTAACCAGCTGCATCCTAATCAAAGGGCAGTACCTATAAGTCTTTTGTCTAACTTAATACACTAAATCCATTCAGGAAGTGATTTGTATGAAGATGTTTATACCGGCGCTGCGGTTGGCGGTTGTGCTGATGCTTCTCTGCGGTCTGGCCTATCCTCTTATAACAACAGGGGTGGCTCAGCTGCTGTTTCCTTCACAGGCGAATGGCAGTCTCATCACTCGTGGCGGAAAGGTCATCGGCTCCTCTCTGCTCGCGCAGGAAGTGAAGTCACCGGGGCTGTTTCAGCCTCGGGCATCCAGCGCTAAATACGATCCGACCGCTTCCGCAGGTTCGAATCGTGCAGTTGCCTCACCGGAATATATCGCAGAGATGAATGATAAGTTAGCTGTGCTCCGTCAGGAAAATCCCACTCTACCTCATCAGATTCCTGCCGATCTGGTTACTGGCTCCGGTTCAGGACTTGACCCGGATTTGTCTCCTGAAGCGGCTGAGACGCAGATTCTCCGGATCAGCCGAACGACAGGACTAAGTGAGCAGCAGTTGACCGAGCTTATTAAAGAACATACGCAAGGCCGCCAGTTGGGTATATTCGGTGAGCCGCATGTCAATGTAATGGAGCTAAACCTGGCACTCACTGCAGCACAACGGAAGTAGAAAGGAGGCTCCTTCTCATCCTGGAGGGGGCTTTCCCTATTGTTGCGGAAGGGAGGATGTAAGCATGGAGGACAGCTTTAAGCGCAAATCTCCTGAAGAAATGCTCCACCTGATTTCGAAGCTGCAGGAAGGCACACTGAAAATCTACATTGGTCCGGTTAGCGGTTCAGGCAAAACCTATCATATGCTCAGGGAAGGCAATCATTTACGCGAACAGGGCGTAGATGTGGTGATCTGTGCTGTGTCCACGATGAGAAGACCTGAAACGGTTGAACAGCTTGGTGAGCTTGAGCGCGTACCCAGCATTCACTGGACTCGGAGCAGTGACGGAACAGAGATGAAAGACTTGAATCTGGATGCATTGCTGGTACGTAATCCCGAGGTTGTACTGGTGGATGGGTTGGCTCATCGAAACCGGAAGGGAGCAGTACATGCAACCCGGTTGGAAGATATCCGTTTCCTGCTGCGCCACAACATCAGCGTTATGACCACGGTGAACGTATATGAACTGGAGGGTTATACCGAACTGGCAAGACGGCTGACGGGAATCAAGGCAGCATATACCGTGCCTGCAGATACACTGGAACTTGCAGATGAAGTGAAGCTGATCGATGTTACACCAGAAACCATTTTGACTCGTTTTGCTGAAGGTCACCTGGAGAGTCACGGCAGCACAGCCGTTTTTCAGGAAGGCAATCTCGGCATTTTACGTGAGCTTGCGTTGAGACTTGTAGCAGAAGGGGTTAATGAATCTCTGCGTGAACATCGGGAGGAAATGGGTCTTCCGCCCACAACAGGCATTATGGAACGTATTCTTGTCTCCGCGCAGTACCACTGGAACGGTTCGATCTACATTCAGCGTGGACAGCAGATTGCCCGTCGATTGAACGGGAGCCTGCATGTCGTTGTCTTCCGTCAAATGAAACAGCCGCTAACGAGGGAAGCAGCGGTATTTCGCCGCAGCATGATGAAACTGGTGGAGAAAATCGGCGGACACATGGAGGAGCTTCCGGTCTTACACCGTCGCAACATCCCTGCCGCATTGGCACAGTGTGCTGTCAAACAGCAGATTACCCGGATTGTCATGGGGCATTCGCGGCGTACACGCTGGCAGGAGTTGTGGCAGGGCTCCATCATTAATGCGCTGCTTCGCAAACTGCAGGGTGTTGATCTGCTGCTTGTGGCGGATCGGTCAGCTCGTGAGGGTGAGTGGGTTGTTCCAGCGAAGGTGAACGATATGCAGCCCAAGACCTATCGCAGACTGAGTGAACAGGAGATGAATGAACAGATTGAACTGATTCGGCGTGGTACGTTCAAAATCTATATCGGGGCTGCCCCAGGTGTGGGCAAAACCTACATGATGCTGCGGGAAGGTAATGATCTGCTTCAAAAAGGCATCGATATACGGATCGGGCTGCTGGAAACACATGGTCGAGCAGATACGGAGAAACAGATCGGGCAGTTACCCGTCATTCCGCGTGAGCAGCGCTTGTATCAAGGGACGCAGCTGGAGGAAATGGATACCGAAGCGATACTGCAATTACATCCGGAAGTTGTGCTGGTGGATGAGCTGGCTCATACGAACGTGCCGGGCAGTAAGAGAAAAAAACGCTATGAAGATGTGCTTCGACTGCTGGACGCAGGCATATCCGTCATTACAACCGTGAATGTGCAGCATCTTGAAAGTTTAAACGATGCGGTGGAGCAGATCACAGGGGTGCGGGTACGGGAAACCGTGCCTGATCGAATTATTCAATCGGCAGATGAGGTGCAGCTGATTGATGTGGCGCCTGGGGCCTTGCGGCAGCGCATGCGAGAGGGTAAAATCTATGCAGCTGCCAAAATCGAACAGGCACTTGTGAACTTTTTTAAAATGGGCAATCTGATTGCGCTGCGTGAACTGGCTCTGCGCGAGCTTGCAGATGATGTGGATGAGCGGCTCGAATCACAGGCATCAGCACGTACACTTCGGGGTCCATGGCGGCGTGAGGAATCCGTTTTTGTATGTGTCAGCAGCGATCGGCACGCTGAGCGTTTAATTCGTAGAGGTTTTCGGATGGCTTATCGTTTGAAGGCAGCCTGGCATGTCCACCATGTACACATCGGTCCGGCTATGAGTAGTGAGATGAAGCTTCATCTGGCAGGTTTGGAGCAGCTCACTGTGAGGCTCGGGGGTCATTTTCACGTCCATTACAGCTCGAAGCTGGGTGAGGTGCCTGGTATTTTGACTGCAAAGGCTGCGGAAGCGAAGGCGACACAGCTTGTGGTGGGGCAGGCTAAGCGAGTTTGGTGGCTGAATGGTCACCGCGGATCGGGTTCCGTGGTGAACAAGCTTGTGCGTCTGTCGAGGCATATTGATGTATTGATCGTGGCAGATGATGATTATAGATAAAGCAGGTGGAATTCAATTTGTCGGAGCATATGAAAAAGGGCAGGCATAAGAAAAGTAAACAGGAGCCGTTCCGCTGGAGAAGGTCCCCTGCTTATATATGGGTTACACTTGGCATCATTCTGTTAACTGTCGTACTTCATGCCACCCGCATGAGTGGTGACTTGGTGAATGCTGCCTTGGTTTATTTGTTTCCCATTCTGATCAGTGCTGTATATTGTGGAATGGGACCTGCTGTGTATGCGGCAGCGCTCAGTATTGTTATGTTTGATTTCTTTTTCGTTCCACCTTACCTCAGTTTTACTGTGGAAGATTTGCAGTATCTGATCTCGTTCGCAGTATATCTGGCAGTTGCTGTTATGACGGCCAGTCTTGCAGGTCGGCTGCGGCATCAGCTGGAGAGGGTTAAATCACGGGAAGCAGCAGCGAATGCCTTGTATGATCTGAGCCGCCAGATCACTGCGATTACGGATCTGGATACCCTGCTGGATAACATGACTCGCCAGATATCCCTGATGATAGGGAGTCCAGCGGCTATTTATCTGCCGGATCAGCAGGGTGAAATAAAGCTTGGGATGAACTATGCATCTGATCAAGATACAGAGAGAAGTGTCTGGGGAACCCGTCCCTCGGAGCTGGCTATCGCGGATTGGGTGTTTAAACACGGACAGACTGCGGGCAGAGGATCACCCAAACTCGGGGAATCCTCCGGCCTGTACGTTCCGCTTCGGATAGAGGATCGCATTCACGGTGTACTTGCCGTAGACATGACCGCTGGAGAGACGGAGAAACAGCAGGAGCAGCATCTGCTGCTGGATGCCTGCGGAAGCCTTGCGGCAGGTGCCATCGCTCGGATGAAGCTGGCTGAGGAGGCTCGCCTTTCCCAGATTACCGCCGAATCCGAGCGTATCCGAACTGCACTGCTGGATTCCGTCTCCCACGAACTGCGCACACCTTTAACCGCTATTATCGGCTCGGCTGCCGGACTTATTGAGAATGACCACCTTTTTACAGCAGAGGACCGAAAAGAATTGACTGGCAACATCCGCGATGGCGCACTGCGTATGAATCGTCTGGTGACCAACCTGCTGGGGATGGTACGGCTGGAGAGCGGCATGCTGCAGTTGAATCGCAAATGGTGTGACGTAGGGGATATGATCAGCATTGTACTGATGAAGGTGAGGGAATTCAGCCTTCATCATGAGATTGCGGTGCAGCTGCCGGAGGAACCTGTATTTTATTACGGAGATGAAGTGCTCTTGGAACAGGTGCTTGTAAACATCGTCAGCAACGCGGTTAAGTATTCACCCAATGAGAGCAGGGTTACTATTCAGGTTAAGAAGGAAAGAAATCAAGCTTCCCTGACCTTCATCGTAGATGACCAGGGGATCGGCATTCCGGAGCCGGAGCGCGCTCGCATTTTCGATAAGTTTTATCGTTCTCCATCCACGCAGCATATTACGGGAACCGGATTGGGGCTTGCCATCTGCAAAGGTATCGTGGAAGTTCACGGAGGTACAATTCAAGCTGAGGCAAATCCGGATGGGGGAACGAGAATACGTATAGAACTGCCTGAGGGAACAGAAGAATTGCCGTGTTCCTGTTCAGGGCAAGGAGAGGTTGGAGAATAGATGAACGACGCATCAGGAGCTCGTATTCTGGTGATTGACGATGAGCCGCAGATTCGCAAACTGTTAAAAGTGACTCTTCAGGCTCACCAGTATGAGCATTACGAGTGTGCTGATGGGGAGGACGGAATTATGCAGGCAAGCATCATGCATCCTGATTTGATCATACTCGATCTCGGTTTACCAGGAATGTCCGGCATGGACGTACTTCACCGGATAAGGGAATGGTCACAGGTGCCGATCATTGTGCTTACAGCGAAGGATCAGGAAGCGGATAAAATTGCTGCACTGGATGGTGGCGCAGATGATTATGTGACCAAGCCGTTTGGCATGGGTGAACTGGTGGCCCGAATCCGGGTGGCGCTGCGGCATGTGGCCAAAACAACCGATGAACCGGTTCTGCGCTTCGGTTCATTGGTAATTGATTTGGCTCTCAGACAGGTTGAACTGGACGGGGAGCAGGTCAAGTTAACGCCGACGGAATATGAGATGCTGAAGGTGCTTGCCTCCAATGCGGGTAAAATTATTACCCAGCGTCAGCTTCTGCAGCAGGTATGGGGTGCACAGCATCATGAATCAGACAGTCACTATCTGCGGATTTATGTGGGCCATTTGCGTAAAAAGTTAAAAGAAGACCCCACCCGCCCAATCTATATCCAGACAGAACCAGGCATCGGATATCGCTTTCTGCTGCCTGCGGAGTAGCAGTATGTTACAAGTTTCAGTGAGGACAGTACAGTGCGATGTATACGTTTCAGGGATCTCGGTAAAGTACGGCGAAAAAGTTCATGGTCTTCTTAAAATAAATTCAAAGAGCACCGTCCCTTTAACATTCTAAAGGAACGGTGCTCGATTTTTATATTATGAGAATTTGGGCAGCCAGTCGCCGTGGGCTTCAATCAAATCGTCGCACATGGACACGATGTCGTCCATGGAAAGTTCAGCTGCCGTGTGTGGATCAAGCATAGCTGCATGGTAGATATGCTCTTTTTTACCCGTCATTGCGGCTTCAATGGTGAGCAGTTGCGTGTTGATGTTGGTGCGGTTCAGTGCTGCCAGCTGCGGCGGCAGGTCGCCAATGTATGTTGGGCTGATACCGGAACCATCAACCAGACAAGGAACTTCGACACATGCTTCACGCGGCAGATTAGTGATGAGTCCGTTATTCATGACATTTCCGCCGATCTTGTACGGTCGATCTGTCTCCATGGCTTCCATAATATGTGAAGCATATTCGCGGCTGCGGGTATGCTGAATATTTTCGCTTGCGAACAGCTTCTCCCGCATCTCCTTCCACTCTGCAATCTGGTTTACACAGCGGCGCGGATACTCATCCAGCGGAATGTTGAAGCGTTCGATCAGTTCAGGGTAGTTACGTTTGATAAAATACGGGTGATACTCCGCGTTATGCTCGGAGGACTCGGTTACGTAGTAACCAAAACGGTGCATCAGTTCATAACGTACCATATCGTCATGGGTTTCCTGCTGCTTTTGTCTCGCAAGTCGTTTGATCTCAGGATAGAGATCCTGTCCATCTTTTGTAACCTCCAGCAGCCATGCCATATGGTTAATACCAGCAATCTTGGCGATAACACCTGTCTGATCGATCCCCAGCGCATCGAAGAGATGGGGTACGCAGACCTGCACACTGTGGCACAGTCCTACCGTTTTGATCCCGCCATGCACGTTCATAACATTAGTAAGCACAGCCATCGGATTCGTATAGTTCAGGAACCAGGCATCCGGGCATACTTCCTGCATATCCTTGGCGAAGTCCAGCATCACCGGGATGGTGCGCAGGTTGCGGAAGATGCCGCCAATGCCGAGGGTATCGGCAATCGTTTGACGCAGGCCGTATTTCTTCGGAATTTCAAAATCGGTGATCGTACACGGGTCATATCCGCCGACTTGAATTGCATTAATTACATATTTGGCTCCGCGCAGCGCTTCCTTGCGGTCATGATATGTCTTCACGGAACAGCGGCTGCCCAGCGATTGGGCCAAGCTGGTTAACAAGCGCTCGGAGTCGCCGAGACGCTCGGCATCAATATCAAACAAGGCCAGTTCAAAATCCTGCAGAGCCTCCGTCATCATGACATCACCTAATACATTTTTAACAAAAACGGTGCTGCCCGCACCAAGAAACGTAATTTTATTCATCCCATGTTCATCCTTCCCGAAAAAATGTTGTACCCCAACTATAGGCCGAACAGGCTCATATCACTATGGTTCAACCCCTCCCAAACATGGCATAATCCCATTTATGTTTTCGTTTTCATGAATAATTTGCGTTTTTCACCTGTTATAATTTAGTGTGAATACAAGTGGGGACTATCCAGGTTTCATTTAAGATAGTTGATCATCAACGTCGAAAGGAGGTTAACATGAGCCGGAAAATTGAAATGAATGTCGTTTCTGCGGGCTGGACACAGATGGAGCTGGTCTTATTATTTTATGGATGGGAGGCATGTGATCCTGCCCATTATTGGGGACCGGGGGTACGTGATTCCTATATTGTGCATTACATTCATGAAGGCCATGGCACGGTGTATATGGATGATCGGAAATATCATCTGAGTGAGGGCCAAGGATTTCTCATATTACCCGACACAGTTATCCATTATGAGGCCGATGCAGAGGAGCCATGGACATATTCATGGTTTGGCTTCAGAGGTGTACAGGCAAAAGCCTTTATGCAGCGTGCACAGTTAAGCGAGGCCCATCCGGTGTTTACTGCTCATGAACCGAATACCATGGCAGCGCTGTATGATGAAATGCTTAGAGCAGGAACGAGCCAACTTCCAGGAGGAGATGTGATGCATCAAAGTTTGTTATACCGACTTATGGCAGCGTTAATTGCATCCGCACCGATTAAAGAGGAAGAAAGCCCGCTTCTTTCGCCCAAAGAAACTTATATTCGGCAGGCTGTGCAGTTTATGGAGAACAGGTACAGCCAGCGCACCTCAATTCTGGATATCGCACAGGCTGTCGGGCTGGATCGAACCTATTTATCAGGATTGTTCAAAGAGCGATATGGCAAGTCACTGCAGGCCTTTTTCCTGGAGTATCGCATGAATCGTGCAGCGGAGCTGCTGCGCAACCCGATGCTGTCCGTGAGTGAAGTAGCCCACTCCGTTGGATACACCGACCCGCTGCTCTTTTCCAAAATGTTCAAACGTGTGACAGGCATATCGCCGAAGGGTTCGCGAGTGCGAGATTAGCCGCATTTATCAATTTCAATATTGAAAGAAAAGTTTTGAACATTATTCCGTATGCCGCTATACTGATACAGAAGTGCAGCAGATAACAACATTAAGCTGAATTAAATACGTGGAACTTGGTGCTCTGTCCGCTTGGACAGAAGCTTAAAAGGGAAGTCCGGTGTGATGCCGGCGCGGTCCCGCCACTGTAACAGAGGAGTCAGGCAGCATATCCACTGATCTTGGGAAGATCGGGAAGGAGCTGCTATGGTGATGATGCTGAAGCCAGGAGACCTGCCAGGTTTGACAAACACAGCAGTACCCTACGGGAGATAGGAAGGTGTTTAAAGAGCATGATTTTTTCTGAAAATCTGTTTATTTAAGACGTCCTCATTCCGTGTAACGGAGAAGGGCGTCTTTTTGGATTGAATGGACATAAAGATATGCGCAATACATCGGGAAGGACGTTTTTCATTGGGCAGATATATCGTTAAACGATTATTACAACTGGTTGCCGTTCTGTTTGGCATTACCTTCCTGACATTTCTATTAACCTATCTTTCCCCTGGCGATCCCGCCAGACTGATGCTGATGTCCACTGGAATCACACCTTCGGATGAGTTGGTCAGACAAGTGAGAGTGGAACTGGGATTGGACAAGCCGTTTCTGGTTCGGTATGGAACGTGGCTTGCGCAGGTGGTCACCGGAGACTTTGGTACGTCATATAAGTATGACCGTCCGGTAATGGAGGTGCTGCTGGCGCGTCTTCCGGCAACACTCCGTTTAACGGGAAGTGCCATGCTTCTGGTGATATTGATCTCTTTTCCGCTGGGAATCATCTCGGCTGTACGGCGAAATCAATGGCTGGATTATATGATTCGTCTATTTTCCTTTGCCGGTTTGTCCATGCCAAGCTTCTGGCTGGGTATGCTTCTGATGCTGGTGTTTGGGGTGCAGCTGAAGCTGCTGCCCGTCATGGGCAGTTCCGGCTGGAACAGTCTGATCCTGCCTGCGGTCACGCTGGCCATTCCGCTGATTGCGCAGTACAGTCGGCAGATTCGTGCAGCGATGCTGGAGGAGACCAGTCAGAATTACGTCATGGGGGCGAGGGCAAGAGGTGTGAAGGAGTCAATCATCATATGGCGCCATATTTTGCCGAATTCACTGCTGCCGATAGTGACCCTTCTGGGTATGACAACAGGTGCACTGCTCGGCGGAGCAGCCATAGTCGAAAGTTTATTCGTATGGCCGGGGGTGGGACAGATGGCAGTGGATGCGATTTTTACACGAGACTATCCTTTGATACAGGGATATGTGATCTGGATGGCGATCATCTACGTTACGCTGAATCTGCTTGTTGATCTATGGACACATCTGCGTGATCCGCGCATTCGATTGGATGTGGACATTTAGATGAGCGCAGCAATTCGAGCATGGCTGACACAACGCCGCAGCTTTGTATTTGTGCTGTCTCTGGCCGGGAGCTGGATCATTCTGGCTCTGATTGCCCCACTGCTGGCTCCGCATGATCCACTCGCCACGAATTTTGCCAAAGTGCTGCAGCCGTCCAGCCCCGAATATCCACTTGGGACGGATCAGCTCGGACGATGTGTCCTGTCTCGACTTCTGTACGGAGCAAGGACTTCACTGCTGCTTACGTTTGTGATGATTGGGATCGTCTTCAGTTTGGGTGCAGTGGTTGGTGTAATTGCAGGTTTTGTCCGGGGAGTGGTGGACACGGTGCTTATGCGGCTGTGTGATACATTGATGGCGTTTCCGGGATTGATTTTTGCAATTGCCGTGGTAGGCATGTTGGGCCCAGGATTGTTAAATACCGTAGCGGCACTCTCGGTGGTCTGGTGGGCAAAGTATGCACGCATGGCCCGAAGCTTGGTCATTTCTCTTCAGCAAAAAGAATTCGTCACTGCTGCCGCTTTCAGCGGTGCGCGTAAGATTCAGATCATTGGCAGAACGATCCTGCCTAACATGCTGCCTCCCCTGATCGTGATGGCGATGATGGACGTGGGCGGCATGATGCTGTCCATCTCGGGACTTTCTTTCCTGGGACTTGGTGCACAGCCGCCTGACCCGGAGTGGGGAGCGATGTTAAATGAAGGCAGAAGGTATCTGCAGACCGCGCCATGGTTGTTAATTTATCCGGGGGTTGCGATATTCAGTACGGTTATCATTTTTAATTTGCTGGGAGACAGTCTGCGAGATGTGCTCGATCCCAAGAAAAATACAGGTTAACTGAAGGGATTGTGAAGGATGAGGAATGTTCAACGAAAGTGGCTGTTTGCTCTTATGTCTATGATGGTCATTATGGTGCTCACCGCTTGCGGCAGCGGCAAAAATTCATCGGCTTCGACATCATCGAATGCTGCGGAAAAATCATCAGATACAGATGCGAGCATCTCAGGTGCTGCAGGGAATAAGTCTCATCTAAATATTGCCTTGTTCTGGCTGGGCAGCAGCCTGGACCCTGCGGAAGAGTGGAACGGCTGGACGCTGACACGGGCCGCAATAGGAGAGACGCTGATTCAGTTTGATGAACACATGAAGATGGTGCCCAAACTCGCAGACAAGTGGGATCGGGTTGACGATACGACCTGGCATTTTCATATTCGTGACGGGGTAACATTTCATAATGGCAATCCGGTGACTGCTGATGCGGTGAAAAAATCAATCGAACGATCCATCTCGCTGAACGAGAGAGGTCAATCGACACTGCCGATTGCATCAATGGCTGCCAAAGGGCAGGATCTGACGATCAAAACAACGCAGCCGGATGCCTCACTGCTGGGCAATATTGCTGAGCCGCTTTTCATTATTGTGGATACGAGTGCAGATACATCGAAATTCAAAAGTGCGCCGATAGCTACCGGGCCGTTCATGGTTACAGGATATACACCTGACCAGGAGATTCAGGTTAAGAAATACGATGGGTACTGGGGCGGTGCGGCCGATCTGGACACGATGACGCTGAAATACATCAAGGATGACAGCACACGTGCACTGGCACTTCAATCAGGCGAGATTGATGCAGCAAGTAATATAGGACGCAGCAATATGTCTCTTTTTCAGGACACATCACAATACACTATTGATGAAATACCCAGTCTTCGTACTCAGTTTGTATGGTTTAACACCAGCCATCCGCTGCTGAGTGATCCGAAGGTTCGCCGTGCGATCTCTTACGGAATCGATCGCGAGAGGTATGCGAATACGCTGGTAGGTGGACAAGCAGCCAAAGGACCATTTACCTCTGCTTTGCCTTTTGGGTACGACAAGCTCAAAGGATACAATTATGAACCGGATAAGGCCAAACAATTGCTGGATGAAGCTGGATATAAGGATACGGATGGAGACAGTATACGGGAAAAAGATGGGGAAAAGCTGTCGCTGCAGCTCATTCTCAATGCAGCGTACGAGTCAGATTCCGTTGTGGCGGCTGCGATGCAGTCTCAACTGAAAGAGATTGGCGTTGGTCTGGAGCTGACCTCGTATGAGGATCTCACCGATCATCAGAAGAGCGGAAATTATGATTTAGCCCTAACGAGCATTAACACAGGCATCACGGGTGATCCGCAGTATATTCTAGACTTTTATTTCAAGACAGGTGCGGAGTGGAATGTGGGTGGATACAGCAATCCGAAGTTGGATCAGCTCATTGAGGGACTTCACTCAGAGTTTGATGTGGAGAAGAGATATGCTCTAGCAGCGGAAGCCCAGCAGCTGATTTTGGACGATGCCGCTTATATGTTTTTGACATACACGCCGATTAATATTGTCAGCAAAAGCAATGTCAAGGGCGCGGCGATGTACCCGATCGACTTTTATCTGCTGGATCGCAATATCAAGGTTGAGCAGTGATGATGCCGCCGCGTGCAGTAACAGCATCTCTTCTTGAAGTGAAAAATCTGTCTGTGAGCTACAAGGAAGCGGCTCCGTCTTTGCGGGAAGTATCGTTTTCCATGAGGCAGGGAGAGATCATAGGTATTGTAGGTGAAAGCGGCAGCGGGAAGTCCACCCTGATTCGGGCTTTACTGGGCCTACTGCCTGTGGGCGGGCAGTACAAGGAAGGAGAGATTACTTTCGGGGATCGGGTGCTGCTGCGCGGCTCACAGCAGCATTGGCAGGGGATGCGCGGGAAACGAATTGCGACGGTATTTCAGGATACGGGTTCCTATCTGAATCCGATTCAAAGCATCGGGAGTCAGTACGTAGAGGCAATTCGTGCCCATCTTCCAATGTCCCGGAAAGCGGCTCAGGCCCTGGCTGTCCGCGCGCTTGCCCATGTGGGGCTGGATAATCCAGAACAAGTTATGCGTTCATATGCTTCGCAGCTCAGTGGTGGTATGAAGCAGCGGGCAGCGATTGCGATGGCTGCTGCGCTGGAGCCGGAACTGCTGCTGGCGGATGAACCGACAAGTGCGTTGGATGTTACGACTCAAAATGAAGTCATGAAGCAATTAAAGAAGCTTTGTATTGAAAAGGGAACCAGCATGATACTGGTGACACATAACATTGCTGTTGCAGCCCATATGGCAGACCGCATCGGTGTGATGTTAGACGGCAGATTGGTGGAACTGGATGATACGCTGCATGTCATATCGAATCCGGTTCATGCGTATACGCGCAAGCTGCTGCAGGCTGTACCCGAACTGGAGGGGAATGTACATGACCGATGACAAATCACCGATTCTGAGATTGAACAGCGTATGCAAAACGTACGAATTGAAAGGACAGCAGGCTGTTCAGGCATTGCAAAACGTGAATCTGGCAGTATATCCCGGGGAATGTCTGGGCATTGTCGGGCAGAGCGGGAGCGGCAAAAGCTCCTTGGCCAAATGTGTGACGCAGCTGGAGCATGTGAATTCAGGGGAGATTTGGTATCGTCAGCAGGAGATCACCCGTTTGAGAGGTGAGAAGCTGCGCCAGATGCGTAAACAGATTCAGATGGTCTTTCAGGATCCGTCGATGATCTTTAACCCACGTATGAAGATAGGCATGTTCATCTGTGAACCTCTCTTGAATTATAAATTAATGAAAGGCCCGCAGGCCGTTCAGGAGACACGCAAGCTCTTGGAACGAGTCGGGTTATCTGCATCCGATGCGGATAAATACCCGCATGAATTAAGCGGCGGGCAGCAGCAGCGGGCTGTGATCGCCCGTGCAATTGGTGTAAGGCCCGAGATTATTATTTTTGACGAGGCTACCTCTGCACTGGACGTTTCGATCCAGCAGCAGATTCTGGATCTGCTCATGGAGCTGCGCAGGGAGACAGGAGTTTCCTCCATCTTCATATCACATGATCTTGCTGTGGTGCAGCAGGTAAGTGATCGCATTGCAGTCATGCATCAAGGGAAAGTAGTGGAGGTTGTGGACAGTGCAAGGTTGAGCAGTTCGGCGAATCATTCCTACACGAGAAGTCTGATGTCCTCGGCGTTGTCCTTACGAAAGCTGAAGGATGAAATGCAGAAGCGAGAACGTGTGGTGGTTCTGGCGGAGAGCATCTAAGTTCATTATACGGAAACGGGGTTATCTGGAGTGAGTGGATCAGGCAAATTCATTCACTCCAGATAACCCTTTTGTTTACGGCATGTTTCATGATAGTCAGGCAACGGGTGTTCCGTTCGGCAGCGGATGATCCGGGGAAAGCAGGACGACATCGCCTTCGCGGGGTACACCGCCCAGCACAAGGACTTCGGAGAGGAAGCCGGCAATTCGTCTTGGCGGGAAATTAACGACAGCCACGACCTGTTTGCCAATCATCATGTCAGGTGTATAGCGCTCGGTAATCTGGGCACTGGAACGCTTCAGACCCAGCGGCCCAAAATCAATTATCATTTTGATTGCAGGAATGCGAGCTTTCAGGAAGGGTTCGGCCTCCACTACGGTACCTACTCGAATGTCATGCTGCATAAAATCTTCAAAAGCAGCCATTAAGGTAAACTCCTTTCAACTCAATATGGTATTTAGTATATATGACGTAAAGCTGTAAGAACATAAAAATCCAGATTACGCTGTATCGTAATCTGGATTTTCGTTGGAATGTTTGGATGAGAAGCTTTGATGACATTTCCGAAGAAATGTTCCGAAAGAATATGCTGCAGCGGATTAAGATCTGTTCCAGTTCTCTCCAGTGAGATATTTCTCGGTAAGAATGGACAGCATCTGAATCCCTACTTCGTTATGTCCGCCCTCAGGGATGATGATATCGGCATACTTTTTAGATGGCTCGATAAACGCATCATGCATCGGTTTGACCGTTTCGAGGTACTGTTTGTACACGGATTGAATCGAGCGTCCACGCTCCTCCATGTCACGCAGTACTCTGCGCAGAATACGTACATCGGAATCCGTATCTACAAATACCTTGATGTCCAGCAGTGTACGAAGATGCTCATCAATCAGCACATGCAGCCCTTCGACAATAACGATGTGGTTCGGTGCAAGCTCAATTGTTTCGCCTGCAGCGCGGTTATCTATGGTGAAGTCATACACGGGAGCATACGCTGGCTGGCCCTTTTTTAACAGGGTAAGATGCTCGATCAGCAGATCATTATCAAAAGCAAACGGGTGATCATAATTCGTCAGTCTGCGCTGCTCAGGTGTGAGGTCTGACTGGTCTTTGTAATAATTGTCTTGGGATATAAATGTAACTTTAGCTGATCCCAGACGTTCAATAACGGAGCGGGCTACCGTTGTTTTGCCGGAGCCGGTTCCTCCGGCGATACCAATAATGAGCATGGTTGTTCCATAAACCTCCCTAAAGTGGCAGCATGATCAATCGATGAAGAGTGCCCAAAATGTTTGATTTTTGAACTCGATCTGCATGTCTGTCTGCGAATACACAATTCCTTCATTGTACCACAGCTTGTTGACTTTTTCATCTTGAGGAACAGACCATGTTTTGCCTTTAAGAAGGATGCTCATTTTCGCTCTGGTAGCTGGATTTTCATTTCCATCCCCTTGATAAATTGATTGTCTTGGACTTCTTCCGCAAAGTCATCCTTTACCTTAAAAGGCTTTACAACCAGGTATTTTACATCCTTAGCTGTAGTGGCATAGATACTTTCCCAGCTCAACTGGTTTGCTTCATACATACCTTCACCGTTCAGTGCGGTCAATTGTCGGCCTTGATCATCATAGACAGCAAATCTGATTTCGCGCAGTTGTTCTTCTTCTCTGGCAGTTAGATTTTCTTTCCCTTTTAAACCGATCGATGCAGTTAGACGAGCCGTGATTGGTGTAACTTCGGCTTTTGTAACCGCAGCTGTATACAGGTCGTTTTCCGCAGCAGTATTCGGCTGTACATTGTGAGTGTTGGTTGTTGATTTTGTAAAAGGAACTGTCAGCTCAAATTCATGATCAATACCTTGCAGCGTTAATTTAACCTTAGCCTCGAACTGATCGGGAACAGCACCCGTTTGATCCGCAGGAATGACCTGTTCAAAAAGCAGGGTATCAGGCTCGTTCGCTCCGGCTGAACTATAGAACAGACCGCTATCTGGGCGAGACCCATTCACATCGAAAAATACGTTTTCAACGCCACTGCTCAGCTTCACGATATCCTTGCCATTGTCGTACATGCCCTGATTGAGATTAGGTGCAGTAACATGAACGAGAAACGCCGCACGTGTGCCGTCATAGACTGTCTCTAATACTTTGAATTTGACGTCCTGATAAGCAAAAGAATGGTTCACAGTCGTAGTCAAACCTTCGTTACCTGCCGTTCGAAGTCCCATATCGGCTTCAATGGAGCTGAAAAGACTGCCTACGAGCGGAATGCTGCGCAGCGAGTCAGCCATCGCTGGGGATACAAAACCGGATGCAAAAACCGTCATACCCAGCACTGCTGCTGCGATAGCGACTCCTGAGATACGGCGCAGTCCTTTGTGAGTACGTCTTGAATGCTTCTTATGAGCCTGAAGCGATTCCATGTTCATTGTTCCAGGTGATTCAGGCAGGGAATCCAGTGTTGCATCAATGCGGCTGCGTACGATTTCAGACATGATAGGACGCTCCTTTGCTTGTTCTTTTAATTTTTGATCGAGACTAAATGGGTTCGACATGTAATTTTACCTCCCGAAAGTTTTTAAATTTCTGATAAAGATCTTTCCTTGCCCGGTTCAGCCTCATCTTCACAGCGCTTTCGGACAGCCCAAGTGTGTCAGCAATCTGACGCAGACTCATATCTTCAAAGTAGTGCAGGACAATTACAATTCGTTTGGTTTCCTCCAGCTGATCGACCGCTTCTCGCATATCCACTTCATCGTATGGACTGGATTGTGCCTGATGTTCTGCGGGTACTTCGGCGTAAGAAGTGGAGAGAGAACGGCGGGATAACAAGGTATTGCATTCATTGATGAGAATACGGAACATCCATGTTTTGAAATACTGCGGTTCTCGGAGGGTGTGCATGGATTTGTAGGCTTTCAGGATCGTTTCCTGAATCGCGTCCGCGGCATCCTCCTCTTTGCGCAGCATGGATATAGCGGTATTGTATAGGGAATGTTCAATCTCTCGGATCAGCCTGATGAAAGCTTCACGATCTCCCTGAATAGCTTGTGTAATGAGATCGGGTAAATCCATAGTTAACAGCTCCTTTCGTAACGGTTTATATTGTGAATAGATAAATCTCTTGGCCGGTTTTACATAGATTAGACTGCCGATTGGGGAAGATGGTCACATGTATTTTGGGAGTTTGAAAAAAGTCCGAGTGTGCCGTGAATGCTGGACGCTTCGTATGGTAGACGTCTACGGGAAAGGCAAACCCTTCAGTTGAAACAGTATAAGGATGGAGGAAGCAGTTTGGGATGCTTCTGGAGAACACAATGACATCAATAAAAAGCACGCACCTATCAGATCATGACGGGTACGTGCTTTTTATTGATGTATTCATATATATATATAAAGCTCATGGGGGAGCTGAGGTATATTCAAGTAATACAGTCGACTAATAAGCCATGTTCATTCAAATTCAGTTATGCCACTGCTAATCTACAGCATTTACAGACCAAGCAGTTCCTTAACGCTTTCGGCAACAGCTTTGCTGGATTGCGGGTTTTGTCCTGTCACGACACGGCCGTCTGTTGTCACATAGGAAGTGTACGGAGAGGATTTAACGTACTCAGAAGCTCGTTCGCGTAAAGCATCCTCCAGCAGGAATGGAACATATTTCGTTTGTTGAGCCAGTTCTTCTTCCTCGTTGGTGAAGCCGGACACTTTTTTATCGTTAATCAGCAGTAGGCCATTGGACAGCTTCACATTGAGCAGGGCAGTAACCCCGTGGCACACGCCGGATACCACGCCACCTTTTTCATAAATATCACGTGATAGCGCTTGGAGTTCGGCATTGTCCGGGAAATCCCACATTGTACCGTGTCCACCCGTGAAGTAGATTGCATCGTAGTCTCTTGCGTTTACTTCGCTTGGCTTCAACGTGTTTTTTAATTTGTTCATGAAGGATTCATTTTCGAAGTACGCTTTGGTGCTGGCATCCAGAGAGTCACCCAGACTTTTCGGGTCAAGCGGCACACTGCCGCCGTTCGGGCTGACCAGATCAATCTGAACATTCTCGTTATGGTCGAACTCTTCGATGAAGTGAGTGGCTTCACTCAGCCATAGACCCGTAGGTTCATCCTTCGTTGCATATTTATCGACATTGGTCAAAACAACTAATATTCTTTTCATAATAAAACCTCCTGTACTTTGCTGTAATTTAAATTGTGTAAAATATAATTGGTAACAACTTTATGCAGATAATATATCACACTCATTTTCGGAAGTAAACTAAAAAGATGAAATTCGTATAGTTTGTTTATTCTATCTATTTTGTCCAAGCGTGGTATACTCCTTATATTGTCCAATGAGAAGCAATTGAAGCAGCATGAAGGAGGTACCCCTTGAAGCGTTTGGAGAATTCACAAAAACTACTGACCAAAATTATTCCGGTTCTGCGTACAAAGTCCATCAGTTCACTACGGATGGATGACATCGCGAAATATATGGATATCAGCAAGGCAACCCTATATAAATACTTCTCATCTAAAGAGGAAATTATCCAGAGCGTGGTGACCGTGTATATTGAGGAAGTTCATGATTCCCGGATTACGATCAAAGATGATACGATCTCGTACGAGCGCAGATTCCAGATTGCCTATGAGCATGCGATGACCCATGTGTTATATCTGCCCGAGTTCTTCTGGAGCGATGTGAAGAAACTCTATCCGGCATTGTACGAGGACGTTGCTTCGGCTCTGGGGCATCATAGTGAACAGTTATGTTCGTTTTTTGAAGAGGGCATGACGAAGGGCATCTTTAATCGAATCAGTCCAGTGCTGTACATGATTCAGGATGAAGCGGTGATTCGCAGAATCGCTGAACCATCGTTTTCCATTACGCATGATATGACGATCCGGCAGGCCTTATTTGATTTTTACAGGTTAAAGAAACATCAACTACTGCACCCCTCATATATAGAGAGTCTTGATGATCAGCCGGTAAAAGCATACATTAACGAATTAATTCAACAGCTATCACGGACCATGTGAAGACGGGAAATGGCTTGAGACTGTGTTTAACACCGAGGATTTCCTGCTTTATTTAAAATTTTAAAAAAAGTAGATTCAAAGTCCTAGGACCTCTGTTATAATCATGTCGAAAGATGTCAATTTTGACCAGATGTCTTCTACATATCGGGGAGGTCTATTCTATGAAAAAGTCAACAAAGCTTCTCTCTTCAACGGCTATTGCCGCGATCGCAGCCGTATCGGTGGTTACTTCTGCTTCGGCAGCAAGTTTAGCAGCGGTCAAGCCTATTTCTTTATCATCCGGCTTAAATATCTCTTTATCCAGCATAGACATCTCTTCAATGGATATTGAAACGGCATTGATGATGGTGCAGCAGGAGCGCACCAGATTGCTGGATGCGCAGCTGCAAACGCAAATCCAAGAGGTGCAGAATCGCAATCAACAGATCGCTGATCTCAATGCAAAATTGCAGGCCGCTCAGCAAAACGGGGATCAAGCTGCCGTGCAAACACTGAAAGGCCAGATTGATGCCCTCAGCAATTCGCAACAAATGGACATGCTTCGCCTTCAGTCCATGTCTAACAAACGGAATGAAGCTTTTGATCTTATGACTAACTTCATTAAAAAAATGCAAGAATCCAGATCTTCCATCATCGGCAGCATGCGTTAGAACGGTATTTAAAACAAGGATTAGAATGGTACTTTCATACTTTCATCAACAAACACAGCGTTACCAAAGCAAAAAGAGCAAAGCCGGAATCAACATTCCAAAGCTTCGCTCTTTTTTTATTTTACCCGGCCTGCTTAACCGGACCAGTCGCGGCGCCGAGTGAACAAATCTTTCAATTCGTCAGTCGACAGTTCGGTAATCCAGTTCTCGGAGCTGGTGATGATGTTGTCACTAAGCTGCTGTTTGCTTTCCAGCATCTCGTCGATGCGTTCCTCCAGTGTACCGAGGGAGATGAATTTGTGCACCTGCACGTCCTTGGTCTGTCCCATCCGATATGCCCGGTCTGTCGCCTGATTCTCCACTGCGGGGTTCCACCAGCGGTCAAAGTGAAAGACGTGATTAGCCGCCGTTAGATTCAGTCCTACGCCGCCAGCCTTAATGGACAGAATGAAGACCGAAGGCTGCTTGTCCGCAGGCAGTGTGCGGGACTGGAATTCCTCAATCATGCGATCCCGTGCCGTCTTCGAAGTGCCGCCGTGCAGATACAGCACAGGCTCCTGTAATTCCTGCCGCAGCACCTGCTGCAGCATCTGACCCATACCGATATATTGTGTAAAAATAAGGCAGCGCTCCCCCTCGTCACGCAGCTCGCGAACAAGCTCCATCAGTCGTTCCAGCTTGGCCGAACGGCTGATCAGCATCGCCATATCCTGCGGGCTGTACACGTCATAGGCCGATGCTGACGGATGATCTGACGGCAGTTCCTCAGGCGGCGTTTCCTTCGTCAACAGCAGCGGATGATCGCACAGCTGCTTCAATTGGGTTAACGCCGAGAGAATCGCACCTTTGCGTTTGATGCCCTCCAGCTCTTTCATTTTATCCATAAGTGCCTGCACCGATTGGTCATATAGTGCACTTTGTTCACCTGTAAGGTGAATATACGTTTTCATCTCGTTTTTGTCCGGCAGATCAAGCTGGATATTCGGATCTTTTTTCTTGCGGCGCAGCATAAAAGGTTTGACCAGCTGCTGCAGATCCTCCATGCGCTGCTCATCCTTGTCCTTCTCAATCGCACTGATGAATCGGGTCTGGAATGCACGAGCACTGCCTAGATATCCGGGATTAATGAAATCATAGATCGACCACAGCTCAGCCAGCCGATTCTCAATCGGCGTACCTGTCAGTGCGATGCGGTGTTTGGCCGGGAAGCTGCGTACAGCCATAGACTGCTTGGTCTGAGCGTTTTTGATGTTCTGCGCTTCATCGAGACAGATCGCAGACCAGGTATAGGTCTCGAGCAGTTCCTGATCCAGGGTCGCCGTAGCATAGGAGGTGATGATAATATCCGATTGCTCGGCTTGTTCCCGAAATTCTTCTCCGCTCAACCGACGTGCTCCGTAATGCAGACTCACACGGATGGAAGGAGCAAAACGACTGATCTCTTTCTGCCAGTTACCCAGTACGGATGTCGGACAGATCAGAAGGGCTGGAGCCTGTCCGGGCAGCCTCGGTTCATGATCCTTGATGTGCAGCAGATACGTAATGAACTGGATCGTTTTCCCAAGGCCCATATCATCGGCAAGACAGGCCCCAAGGCCAAACCTGCGCAGGAAACCAAGCCAAGCGAAGCCCTCCTTCTGATAGGAACGAAGTTCGGCATGGAGTCCATCGGGGATGGGCAGGGAGGGGGCTCCGCCTTGTCCGCCTCCAAGCTGAGCAATGACCCGATTCAGATGTTCATTCAACTCCACCTCAAGCCTGATGCTCTCGTTAGTCTGAGATTGCTGAGGTTCTTCCTCGGCTTCGGCCTGCTGACCTTCTTTCCACTTCTGCTTGGCATATTCCCGCTGTTCATTATGCAGCAGATGCAGGTGCAGAATATCCTGGAATGAGAGTCCCTGCTCCCGATCGACGCCGCCCATCGCTCTGCGAATCTGCTCCAGCAGATCGGGATCGAGCGGCACCCATTCGCCGCGGAAGCGAACGAGCCGTTCGTTACGGGCGACGAGATCCGCAAATTCCTCCTCGGTAAGGTCAGAATCCCCAATGGCGATGCGCCAGTCAAAATGAATGATCGAGTCCAATCCGAAGAAAGATTGACCCCGCTCACTGCCTTCCTCCGGTTTTACCTTGGCACGCAGCTTCGGTTTCTTCTTGCGGGCGGCTTCCCACCAGCCCGGCAGCAGGACCTGCCATCCGGCAGCCAGCAGTCGACCGCTCTCTTGGGTTAGAAACTGCCAAGCTTGCCGGTCATCCAAGGGATCGCTCAGAATATCTCGTCTGCCGCTGATGGAGCCGCCGAGCCGCGGCAAATGTGCACGAAGCTGGTCCAGCCATCCGGCCGAGCGATCCAGAATGAATGGCGTCCAGCCTTCGGGCCATTCGCCTTCCAGCCGCCCGCGTGAATCCAGCATGACCGGCACGAGAACAGCAGCGTCCAGCTTGTTCTGCAGTACCAAGCGCAGGCGCCAGGAGAAGTCGTCCTCATCCGGCTCCTGCAGCTGCAGCATCGGTCTAAATGGCGCAGCATCGGCTTTCCAGCCGATGGACACCAGCCATGACCGAGCATCCAGGCCTCCTGTCCGCGGAATCGCTCCGCGCTCAGGGAAGAGCTGCGGGAACTCCCGGCGCAGATCGGCAGCAGCTTCTTCTGAACTGTACCAGCGCTGAAACACAGCGGCGGAATAAGCTGCACCAAGCCCTTCGGCGTAACTCTCATCCGTCTGCTGGAACGCTTGGTGAAGCGCAGCAAGATCCTGCTTTTTCAGGCTGTCCGGGTCCCATGTCCACTGAAGTTCTCCAGTACGGTAAGCCTCAAAACTGGGGACATATTTACGATTCTCGATGGATGATGCCAATATCGGTGCAAGTCGAATAAGGTGTTCTGCCTGCTCATCCCACTTCCATTCGATGTGGATCAGGGTTTGCATCTCCGCAAAGAATGGAATAACTTCTTCGGCAGGCAGCACCACAAGTTCGATCTCTTCAATCTGCCGGATTTCCAGCTCCGTGCCATAGAAGGAAGGAGCGTGCCAGGCAAAAAGGCGCTGCTTTAACGACTGACCTGATACAAAGTGGTGTGTATTCAGAGCACCGTATAACAGCGCGTCGCCATAGCCTGTCAAAGCCACGTATACTTCAATCGTTTCTGTGTATGGATGAATTAGACTCATGGAATCAGTTTACCTTTCCGAAGCTCTTCCTGCAGGGCGCGCAATCGGCTGTAGCGAACAGCCAGTGCCGTAATGAACTGCTCCCACGGCTCCTCCCGCTTCATTTTTTTGTATATTTTAGACAGTCGTTTCAGCAGCTTTACAGCGGCTTTATAACCATCTCTATTTTTGTGCCCAATATATCGTTCGACCGCCTGATGATAGAACGGCAGCAGCAATTCAGGGGCATCCTTCTCGATTGGCTGCAGCACCGCCACGCGAAATTCAAGGGGTTCTGTGCCTGTGCTCAGCTGAAAATCAATCCATCTGCGCCACTGCCCCCGGGAATGCATGGCATCCTCATAGGCGGGGCGGGAGTGTGGAAGCATGCCGACCAGCGTGTCCCACATCCGATGCTCGGCTTCCGGGACATGCTGAATTGCGGTATCCCACAATCGCATATAGTCCTGCAAAGGAGAATTACGGCGGTTGGCCAGCAGGGGGCCAAGCTGGGCCAGCCATTCAGCAAGACGTGGCCAGTCAGCTTCATCGGCTAGTGTATGGAGAAAATACAGCAGATGTTCTGGAGGAATGCCGTACGCTGAGCTGCCGTGCACAAGTTTCTGCCAGGCGGATACATCCTGCTTCAAGTGGTAGTACATCCAGCTTTGAGCCAGCACAAGCGGCAGGGGAAGAGGCCCTTTGCTCTTTCTACCCATCTTCTCTGTAACGGGTGAAGTTCCCTGAGTACGGGTTCCACTGTCCTCATTGTTCTCGATATCATCATGGGATGTATCTTTTCCTGCAGCCTTCAGTACACTGCTGTTTGAAGATGCTGTCTCAGCAGTACCCGTAGAGGCAATTAGATTCACTTCAACCCTTGCCAAAGCGGTCAGCTCGGACTCCAGCATGTCCCGCTTCCCCTGAAGCTGGGGCACGATCCAGTGCAGCCACAGCTTTGAATAAATCGGCGTGAAGAACATCATGTTAGCTGTCTCCGGCAGCATTTCTGCCCGCAGATAAGCTGCAGTTTCGTCCAGTCTCGCCCAGACTTGTTCAAGAGCTTGGCTGTCCAGCCCGGATAAGTTCAGCGGCTGAAGAAGCAGGGAGTCGATTGCTTTTTGGAGAGCATCCACCGCGAGCTGGGCAGGATAACTTAAATACACAGGTGTATGCGTAATAGAGTTACGCGCGGGCGGTATGCAGTACCGCATGAGATAAAGCTGAACATGCAGTTCAAAGAGCTGATCCATCGCAGCGGACATCTTCGGTTTGATAGCGTATAGTTCATCGGCCGCTTCTTGAATGTAAGCCGCAGCTGCTGTTCCTGTTCCCAGCCGTTTGAGACTGGCACGAAACAGCTCATGCCATTGTGGGATGCTCATTGCGGCTAACCCTGATGCCTGCTCTTTAATTTCGCTGTACCGATTGTTGTCAAGAGAGTTATTGTCTTCGCCTGCAGTTTCTTGATCTTCAGTGCTTCCAAAACTAAAACTGTAGGCTCTCCCGGAAGCAGAGCCAGCCGGTCTGCTGGTTTGTTTCAACGAGGTACTTGCATGTGCATTAACCAGTGCAGGGACTGGGCGCCCCTGCAGCTCGGCATAACTCATCAGCACGGCAGCCATGTGTTTGCATGGAGAGTTGACCGGACAGGCACAATAACTGGTGGATAAGGCCTGCATGCGGAGCACAACCTCGTAGGATTCTGTACCCTGTACTTCGGCCATAATGTTTTGGGACTCGTTAAAGGTTAAAGGTCCGACACGTTTCTGTTTATAATATTGGAATCCGCGCATGATCGTCAGGTTGTTGAAAATCTCCGCAACTTCACGAATCAACGACTGCCAATGCGCGTCTTCCATAATCCAATCATGAGATATATTCATTATTCCATCTCCTGGGTAAACAAGGGTTCACTAATGGTGACACACGGGATGTCACAACCTAGATTTTTAATGATTCTATCATATCAGTTATGTGCCTGCTCGTGCATGGCTATCCGAATCTGTAGGATCTCACTCCTGCAGGACAGAAGATACACCTGTCGGATCATTTCCCGTGGACATGCAGGAATACTCCATTTTGTGTATGCTTATCATACGTATTCCTTTCAGGAGCAATGCAGGCTGCGCAGCGGCTAGATAAAGACTATATCTAACAACAGGAGAGAGCACATGAAAATTCTTACATTAAACGTCCATGCCTGGGCGGAAGAAGATCAGCTGAACAAGATCAGTCAGCTGGCGGATTTTATCAACACCCATCAATTCGATGTCATTTCGATGCAGGAAGTAAATCAGTCGATTCAGGAGATGGCGCTGCCTCATGAGGAACTGCAGACGTTTACAGCGACTGAAGCTGACGTGACGATTAAAAAAGATAACTATGCCCATGTCCTGCTGCAGCAGTTGACCGAGACCTATTATTGGACCTGGATTCCAACGCATATCGGGTTCCGTACATATGATGAAGGGCTGGCGATTCTAAGCCGGACACCAATTAAACGTTCCTTCGGAGAATATGTGTCTCATATGCGTGATTATAACAACTACCGCACACGCAAAATTGTAGGAATCGAAACGGTCGTTCAGGGTGAGGCGGCATGGTTTGTGAATGGACATTTTAACTGGTGGGATGATGCACAGGAACCTTTCAAGGGGCAGTGGGATCTGACGGAGAGTAAACTGGCACCATATATGGATCAACCGCTGTATCTTATGGGGGACTTCAACAATGTCGCTGAGATTCGCGGAGAAGGTTACGATTATATGATGGAGCATGGCTGGAATGACTTGTACACAACAGCGAAGCAAAAAGATGATGGAGCTACTGTGGTCAAAGCAATTGCCGGATGGGCCAACAATGAACAGCCGCTGCGGATTGATTATATTTTCTCGAATCGTCCTGTACAGGCCCAGTCTTCCAATGTGGTGTTGAACGGTAAAAAAGGGCCGGTCGTATCCGACCATTTCGGTGTTGCGGTGGAAATCTAACAACCGAACGAGTAGGCTTAAACATGATACGAAGCCTCCGCTCATTTCCTAACAGGAAGATACAGCGGAGGCTTGTTCATTTTGGATTCATCCATTTTATATGTAAAGCATGTTGGCTTGGGTTTGTTTCTATAATATACAGTAATTACTATATTCAATGAAGGAGGATGCTGTGGATCAGGAATTATTTTTCCGAAGCTGCAGTCCTGCACTACTATAAAGGCTTAATCCAGCGCCAGCATCTCATGTACAAACTTTTTCAAATTCGCACTGGTCTCGCTCAGCTGCTCAACACTCTGCATAAATTCAGTTACAAGCTTGGCCTGATCCACTGCTGCTGTCGTCACTTGTCCAATCTCCTGCTCCATATGTTTCATGGAATCCTGAACACTTCCCAGAGAGGTTTCGATATCCGACGCAGCCTGTTTCGTATGATCGGAGAGTTTGCGGACCTCGCTGGCTACCACCCCGAATCCTGCTCCCTGTTCTCCGACACGAGCAGCTTCAATCATGGCATTTAAACCCAGCAGGTTTGTCTGCTCAGACACCTCGCGAATCACATTGGTGACCTTCGTGACATTAACCGAGTTCTCGGAAGCCTTCTGGGAATTACGCAAAATCTCTTCAGAGGTTGCCGACAGCTGCTCGGAATGGGCTGCAATTTGCTGAATGCCGCCAACCAGCGTATGGATTGTGGTTTCATTCTGGCTGATCAGTGTTTCCAGTTTCAGATGGTTATCGAGTGCATAGTTGACCCCGAGAATGCCGACAACTTCTCCGTTCTCTTTGACGGGAATGAGGATGGAGTCGAAAGGTCTTCCCTGAAGATCACCAGGCATACGTACAATCGTGCGGGTGTCTTTATTCGTCAGCATCTTGAAATGTTTGTAGTCATCATGCAGTTCATCGCCGGCCTTTACTCCGATATCGAGGCTTTCTGCTTCGGAGAAATATAATACCTTCTCATGATCATTAATCGATATGGAGATATCATCGCGGAACATTTGACGTACAAAAGGCATCGCATTAACTAAAGATTCAAGAGTATTCAATATTTATCTATCCTTTCAGAATAAAATGGGCATTCTTCAAACTACTATTATATGTATCGGTATTATTTCCAATTTTGTTTAAACATTTATTTGATGGAATGATGCGGAATTAGACAGATAGGGGACCCGTCACAACGTTGGGTGTAAGCGCAAACAAAAATCTGTAGCCACCATGCACCTTGTCAGTTATACTAGGATTATTAATCAGACGAAATGGCGAAGTAGAGTGGTTTCCTGCGAAGCAAAGGGTAAGTCTACTGAGGTTAAGCGCTATATCTAATTTTTAAAGTGGTAGAATAATGTCCTGATAATACAGGCTGGAGCTTTATTAGATGAAGATGTACTCCAACATGAGAGGAATGTGGCATTCGATGACAACTTATTTCAGTGAACCGCAGAGTATGTATTATCGATTCGGAGAAGATCAGGAGCAGGTCTTGAAGGTACTTGCCGAGAGATATATTGGTGCCAATGCACAAGCTGACTTCGTATACAGGGCATTTCAACAGTCCGGGATTTTGCAAAATGATAAAGGACTTTATGATCTTGATTTGGGTAAACGTTTTCCCGATGCGCCCAAAGATCATATTTCGTATGCTGCAGCGCTTGTATGGGGTGATGAGAACCGTAATCTGGATGTACTTGTACGATGCTATGGGCCTGTGCGCTTTTATTTCAACGAAGAGCTGGTCTACCGTTCTACCGTCATTGATGAGATTACACCAGACGCAACCGTGAAGCTGGGGATCGACATACAGCCTGGGTGGAATACCATATGGCTGGAGATGAAAAATACACCTGCCGGTTTCGGATGTCAGTTCGGTTCTGATGAAGGGAAAGTACGAATTCTGAATGTTTTGGCTCCTTATCAAGAGCGTTCAGGACAAGCGGGTTGGGTCTATTCCGAACCGGTATCGTCAGGGCAGGTGCAGCCTAACCTGCTTACAGGTGAAGGGGAGAACGGCTTGAAGTGGCTGCCAGAGGTTCAGTGGCCCGTATCGGAACAGAAGAAACCAGCTTTGGAGAGAATCTATGGGCTTCTTCCTGGCAGATGTGCTTATGCCTGGACGCATCTGAACAATCGTGATGCATCCGGACGTCCAGTTCAATTGTCTGGACAATCCTCCGGTCCACTGCAGATATGGCTTGGCGGCAGACTGGCTGCTGAAGTGAAGCAAGCAGGGGCGTTTGAAGTAGAAATAGCGGTTTCCTTTGGCCGCAATGATCTGCTTGTTCGCAGTGAGTGCCAAGCTGACGCAGCCTCATGGGGATTTGACCTGAATGCATCTGTGGGTTCGGAACGGATGCAGTTGGAGCTTCCGCAGCGGGTGCAAGGAGCCTTGGATGAATGCTGGCTGTACGCAGGACCCTTCGAAACGGGGGCGGAACCGGAACTGGCAGATTTGATGCGAATGGATCGCGTATACCAGACAGGTACAGGTCAGCAGGGCACAGAGGCGAACAGCAGTCCGGCGAAAACAGGACGAACATATTGGCGGCTGGATCGGCCAGATGCCTTTATCAGACCTTATTATGAAAATGCGATGTTGAGCAATAAATGGACGGTAGGAAGCGTGACCAACTATGGACGATGGGATTACCCGCTAGGGGTTACTGTATACGGACTGCTGCAGGCGGGACGTTACATGCAAAGACCGGACATTGTTAGGTACGCAGCGGAACATGTGCAGGCATGCACCCAGATGTACGAGTATTCTCTGTGGGATCGTGAGCAGTACGGTTTTCCGGCAATTAACCAGCAGCTGATTATGCTGAAAATGCTGGATAACTGCGGTTCCTTTGGTTCAGCGATGCTGGAGTCATATACAGAATGCAAGGAACCCACATTCCTTCCGATTGCTGAACGGATTGCAGACTTCATGCTCTCCCTTCTGGAACGTCGAGCAGATGGAGCTTTCTACCGTACATGTGCAGGTGAGTATGCCGAGAACACAATGTGGGCAGATGATCTTTACATGAGTACGCCGTTTCTTGTGCGGTATGCACGAGTAACGGGTAAATCTGAAGCGCTCGACGAAGCAGCCAGACAATTTTCACTATACCGCAAATATTTGTTTATGCCGGAGTACAAAATCATGTCTCATGTGTATGATTTCAAATACGAGCAGGCTACCCAGATTCCTTGGGGCCGCGGCAACGGGTGGACTCTATTCTCTCTGACGGAAGTGCTGGAGGCACTCCCGGAAGATCATCCAGAGCGTCCTGCTTTAATTGCCTTTTTCAACGAGCTGTGTGAAGGTTATGCGGCACTGCAAAGTGAGAGTGGGCTCTGGCATCAAGTGTTGAATCATGCGGAGACGTATCTGGAAGCCTCCTGCACAGCTATGTTCGCTTATGGTTTTGCGCGTGGTGTACGTTTTGGCTGGTTCAAAGATGATACGGCATATGTTACAGCGGCTCAACGGGCGTGGAAGGGATTGGTCAGCAAGGCTATTGATCGTCAAGGGAATGTGCATGGCGTATGCAGCGGATCGAGATATGCATTCACAGCAGAGTACTACGATCAGGATCTGCGCACCGTAACCAATGACAACCATGGAATTGGCATCATGATGCTGGCTGGAACTGAGGTAGCCAAGATGGAGAAGCATCTATCGGGGCGTACAGGGAACGCTGCCTTGTCTGACTCTGCAGCTTCCGCTGTACACTGAGAGATAATATGCGTGCGAAGAAAGCAGGTCTTGTCTGAAAGGAATGACTACCACCGGAAATGTGGTTTCCGGTGGTTTTTCTTTCCGGTTAACCCCTTACTTTTTTGAAAGGATAGCTTACTTTTGTTTATGTCATGTGCAGTGACAGACGATTACAATAGTTTTGTAAGCGATTTCATATAAGCAAAAAGGGGAGGAAATTCATTCATGATCATCACCAAAAAGTGGGTAACCCTGTTCTGCCTGTCCCTGTTATTATTCGCTACAGCCTGTTCTGGAGGAACCTCAAGCACACCGTCATCTTCCGGTGAGTCAGGCCAAGGCGGTGCTTCCGACAAAATTGAACTGCGCATGACCTGGTGGGGATCACAGACCAGACATGATCTGACAACCAAAGTGATCAAGCTGTTTGAAGAGAAACATCCAGGCATCACGATTAAACCTGAATATTCAGGCTGGGATGGGTATTTTGACAAACTGACGACGCAGGTCGCCGGATCGAACGCTCCGGATATCATCCAGATGGATTATGCATTTCTGACAGACTTTGCGCGGCGAGGTGCACTGCTTGACCTGACGCCATATGCAGATAAAGAGCTGCGTATCGAGGATCACGACAAGAGCATGATCAAAGCCGGATCGATCGACGATAAACTATATGCCATCACCCTGGGGGTCAATGCACCAGGTGTCATATATGATGCAACATTATTCCAGCAGCTCGGCATTGAAGAGCCAAAGGAAAGCTGGACATGGGAGGACTTCTCAGCGACTGCAGCCAAGATTGCGGCAGCGAAGGGAGAGGGGTTCTACGGATCGGCAGACATTTCGGGTGCCACGAACATGTTTGAGGTATTTGTGCGGCAATCCGGCAAAGGATTGTTTGAAAATGGCACCATGACAGCGACAAATGATCAATTGAAGCAGTGGTTTGAGATGTGGGCTGCACTTCGTGAGAACAGAGGGGCTACATCTGCGGAAGTTGCAGCTTCCACCACGAATGCACTCGAAACCAGACCGATTTCTTTGGGTACTGCTGCCATGGATTTTGCGTGGTCCAACCAGCTGCTTACATTCCAACAAGTGAACAAAAACCAGGATCATAAACTGGGCATTCAAGTGCTGCCGCATGGCGTGAACGAAAAACGAATTGGTGAGTATCTGAAACCAGGTCAGTTCATGTCTGGTTATTCCAAATCCAAACATCCAAAAGAAGTGGCTATGTTCATTGATTTTATGGTGAATGACCCGGAAGCGACGGCGATTCTCGGATCCGAGCGCGGTGTGCCAGTCAATGCAAGCATCCGTGAGCAGCTGCAGCCGAAGCTGTCCGAAGGAGAGAAAGTCATTTTCCAATTCATTGATACCGTATCAATGCATTCCAGTGAGATCAGCCCGCCATACCCGCAGGGATTTGCTGAAGTAGACACGAGTTTCAAAAGTGCAAGCGAACAGATTGCTTTTGGCCAAGGCAGTATGGAAGACATCATTGCCCAATTTATTGAAGGAGCCAATGCAGCGCTTGGATCAAGCCAGTAAAGAGACTAGAACCTGCAGCTGTAAATGAGTTTGACCTGTATCTGTAGATATGTCTTGTAGACATATCTACAGATACAACTGGCAGGAACCGTTCTAATTAACTTCAAATAATGCGGGGAGGTTGCGAAAATGACGACATCACAGGTCAGTCAAGCCAGAATCGAGAAAGTAGCCGCCCGGCGGGTGAAACGTCGATACGCTCATAATGGAGCCGCCCTTCTATTTCTCGCTCCCTGGCTTGTCGGATTAGTATTCCTGACCCTGGGTCCCATGCTTGCTTCGTTATACATTTCCTTTACCGACTACAGTATCCTGGCCGCCCCGAATTGGGTCGGTCTGGATAACTACGTCACGATGTTTACTTCTGACAAACTGTTCGGCAAGTCACTTCAGGTGACATTTACCTATGTAGCGGTATCTGTTCCGCTTAAACTCATTTTTGCCTTGTTTGTCGCCATGCTGCTTAACAAAGGTATTCGCGGACTTGGCATATACCGCACCGTGTACTACATCCCGACATTGCTGGGAGGCAGCGTAGCCATCGCGATGTTATGGCGTAAAATGCTGGGTGGTGACGGATTGCTCAACAGTGTACTGGCGATGGTAGGCATTAAAGCACCTGACTGGGTGGCCAATCCGAAGTACGCACTGTATTCCATTGTATTGTTGTCCGTATGGCAGTTTGGTTCATCCATGATCATTTTCCTGGCAGGACTCAAACAGATTCCACCGGAGTACGATGAAGCTTCAGCCGTAGATGGTGCGGGTCCGATGCGAAGATTTTTCTATATCACGCTGCCGATCCTGTCACCTGTCATCTTCTTTAACCTGGTCATGCAGCTGATTACGTCCTTCCAATCCTTCACACAGGCTTTCATCATCAGTAACGGCAGTGGGGGTCCGGTGAATTCAACATTAATGTACTCTTTGTATCTATACAAAAAAGGATTTTCCTTCTTCCAGATGGGGTATGCTTCTGCCATGGCATGGGTGCTGGTGATCCTGATTGGCGTATTTACACTGCTCGTATTCCGCAGCAGCAAGCTGTGGGTACACTATGAGGATGGTGGGAAATCATGATTGGACAACGTAACTCGGCAGCTTGGATTGTCACCAAACATGTACTGATTTCAGGCATCGCATTTCTCATGCTTTATCCGGTTCTGTGGATGCTGGGCAGCTCGTTCAAGCCAGGGCATATGATTTTTACGGAGACCTGGTTCTGGCCGAAGGAGTGGAATTGGCAAAATTATGTGACGGGCTGGTCCGGCGCTCAGGGCAATGCCTTTTCCAAATTCCTGACGAACTCCGTCGTTCTGTCGCTGGGAGCTGTGCTGGGCAATGTGATCTCCTGCTCGATGGCAGCTTACGCGTTCGCACGGCTGAACTTTCGCTTCAAAGCGATCTGCTTCGGGCTGATGCTGATGACGATTATGCTGCCGCACCATGTCACCTTGATTCCGCAGTATATTCTCTTTAATCAGCTGGAGTGGGTGAATACGTACCTACCGCTTGTTGTACCAAAATGGCTGGCAACGGATGCATTCTTCATTTTCCTGATGGTGCAGTTTTTCCGGGGATTACCTCGGGAACTGGATGAAGCAGCGACCATTGATGGATGCGGTCCGGTGAGAATCTATACCAAAATCATTATCCCGCTCGCTTTTCCGGCACTTGTAACGACGATGATCTTTACGTTCCTGTGGACATGGGATGATTTCTTCAGTCAGTTAATCTACCTGAGCGACGTGAGCAAGTATACCGTTCCGTTGGGACTGCGTCTGTTCCTGGATTCCAGCTCACAGTCCGATTGGGGTCCGATGTTTGCAATGTCTGTGTTATCCCTTGTGCCATGTTTTATCGTATTTATCGTGTGTCAAAAGTACTTCGTGGAAGGAATCGCGACTTCTGGGCTCAAAGGGTAATTCCAAGACGAAACGAGTTGATTCCGTATGCGAAAAACAAGATGGTCTGTCTATATTCATCAAAAGCTGCAGCAAAGCAAGCTCTCCACATTGATGGTGACTTGCTTTATTGCGTTTAATCTGATGCTCGTCTCGGTCATTGTTTGGCTTGCCTATCAATCCTTCTCTGCAGTCACATTTACCGAAATCAGCAAGGCGCGTCTTGCTCTCTTAAATGAAAGCACCAGGCGGGGGTTTGATTTTATTACAGGAGTGACGGGCACAGCTTATGGACTGGCAAGCAGCAGAGAGTTGTCGAGCTTGCTTGAAACGACCCATGCGGGCAGGCTGGCACAGATTCATCAGCGGAGAGAGGTTTCCAGAATTCTGGATCATACGATGGTGGTAAGTGAAGGGATAACCTCGATTGAGCTGTATACGGATGCCTTCAACGGAGTGAACGTTACGATGGCTGACCGTATTTTTCCTATAGATACTATTGGGAACGATTCGTGGTATGCTGCGCTGGAAAAAGCAGATGCAGCCTGGGTCCCGCTTCGAGAGAACGAATCCGGCCAATCTTTGGTTGGATATGCACAGCGGATTTTTGACAGCCGGGGCGGGACGGTCGCTTATGTGCTTATTCGTCTGAGCAGAGCGGATATCGTACGCAGATTTGCTGACGTACCGATGGTGCTGGATGGCAAAGTGCTGCTGGTTGATACCGCGGGCAATATAGTCATGCAGATGGGGAAAGCTGATCCGGCAGCGGAGGACGCTGAACAGTCAGATCCATTACCTATGGATGAATCAGCCGCCGGGCTGGAACGAACGGAACAGGTTAATCAGGAGAATCCGAGAAGTCAAGGGGATTCATGGGATTTGAGACAAGAGATGAGGGTAACGAGTGATCCTGTCGCTGCTCCTTCTTCTATTATAGACAGTGCTTGGATTCAGGAGCATGCACGGCCTGGGGAGGACGGCTTCGAAGTGGTATCGGGTAAGCCTGGAGGTGCTCAATTGGTGCTGTACTCCAGACCTGCTATGCTGCAGTGGCGTCTTGTGCAGACCATCCCTGTGTACACTCTTTTGTCTCCGGTTCGTCAGGCGGGTTGGCAGATTCTTGGTATCGTTTTGCTTGGTTTGTTGTGCTCGGCTGTGCTGGCGTATTTGTTTGTGCGGCAGATTATCCGACCTTTGCGGCAGTTGATCAAACGAATGAGACAGCTTGAAAAGGGAGACTTCGACACCCGGGTACAGCTGTCGTTTACGGAGGAGTACGCTCATCTGGCTTATGGATTCAACCATATGGCTTCACAGCTTACAGCGCTGATGGAACAAGTGAAGGATGAGAGTCGTGCGAAACGGGAAGCTCAGACCAGTCTGCTTGAAGCTCAGATCAAACCCCATTTCTTATACAATACACTTGATATGATTCACTGGCGTGCCCTCGATTATGAAGCCAAGGACATCAGCCGTATGATTGTGCAGCTCAGCAAGCTGCTCCGAATCGGGCTGAGCGGGGGCAAATTGTTTATCCGTGTGCGGGATGAACTGGAACATGCCCGGTGTTATGTCAGTATCCAATCCGAGCGGCTGCCGTTTTCGATCCAGTATGAGGAGCGTATTGATCCACGTATTCGCGGATGTTATATTCCCAAGATTATTTTGCAGCCTTTTATCGAAAATGCCGTGATGCACGGACAGCCCAAAGGAGAAGTGCTTCACATTCAGGTGCACATGGACCCAGATGATGGTCCTGCTTCTGATGTTATGATACGTATCAAGGATAATGGCCAAGGTTTGCCGGATGGTTGGAGTATGGATGATTCAAGAGGTATCGGTGTACGCAATGTGCATCAGCGCATACAGCTCTACTGCGGACACAGGTATGGCGTGCAGTTGAGTAATGCAAGTTCAGGCGGCGTGGAAGTGAAAATTACGCTGCCGCGTATTGGGACCGAAGAGCAATTAAATCTGTGGCTGGACGGTGAAAAAGGATGAAGACCATTATGCTTGTCGACGACGACCCACATATTATCAAAGCACTGACCGAGCATATCGATTGGCCCTCCCTGGGACTGAGCATTGCAGGTACAGCTGCAAACGGGGTAGAAGCGCTGGAGCTATTCCGCCGCGAGCGCCCTAATCTGGTCATGACCGATGTGTACTTGCCGGGTATGACTGGACTTGAGGTGACGCAGGCGCTGCGGCGTGACTATCCCCATCTGCCGATCATCATCCTCAGCGGATATGACGAGTTCGAGAACGCCAGAGCAGCTATGCGCTGGGGCGTGAATCACTTTTTGCTGAAGCCGGCGGAGGTGGAGGAGATTGAGTCTGTACTGCGGGAGGTACTGCTGGAACAAGATGTACGGGAGCGGCATGAGCGCCTGGAGCGAACGTATAGACAGGAAGCAGGGCGGGTGCTGCCGTATCTGCGCAAACAGCTGCTGCATGAACTGCTCACCACCCGGTACCGAGCAGATGAATTACCCGAGGCCCGGATGGAATATGTTGGGTTTCGCATGTGCTCTCAGGTTCGTGTCGTCAGTCTGCAGCTGAATCGCCCGGGTTTTATGACAAGAATGAAAGAACGGGACTGGCAGCTGCTGCGCTACGGGGCAGCCGATATTATTCAGGAAACGGTAAAGGAACAGGCATCTCGGATATTGGACTGTCGGGTGGAGATAGTTGATTATTCGGATCAGGTCTTTGTCCTGCTTATGCTGGGCGATAGAGACTGTTTGGAGGAACTTCAGACTCTGACAGGTGATATCATTGATCAGATCTTTACGTATCTGAAGATTGAGGTTAGCGCAGGGATCGGCCGGGTAAAGAATCATCCCTGTGAGGTGATTGACTCATATCTGGAGAGCAGGGAAGCGGTAGAGCGAGCAGAATTCCAAGGTGGAAGCCAGCTGTATCCATATGAGGAAGCGGAGGGGACGGAACGGAGTGTGACGGATTATTCTTTGCTGCTTCATCAGTGGAATGAGGCCTGGACGGACATGCGGACCAGCTTGGCAGAAGAGGTATGGCTTCACATACTCCAATTGCTGCAGGAAGGGAACTGTACGAGCATTCAGGATGCCCAAGTGGTTGCTGTTAGTTTATTTGATACAATGATGCATAGTTGGAGAAGACAGCACCCCATGCTGACACCACCGCTCACGATGAGTGACTTCCTGCGTGAAATACAGTCGAAGTACGCGCTGCATGATCTGACAAGCTGGATGGATAGCGTCATTCAGGGATGGCTGGGACAAATCCGGAAGGAGATGGGAGAGAAGAAGAGCAACAAACTCATTGCACAAGTGAAACAATATGTAGAGGAGCATTACACGGAAGAGATCAGTTTCGAGACGATTGCGAAAAGCCTTTTTGTACATCCCAAATATTTGAGCCAGCTGTTCAAAAGGGTGACTGGAGAGAATTTTGTGAGCTATCTGAATGGATACCGTATCCAGCGGGCAGTGGAGCTTTTGCAGTCCGGACATTATATGGTATATGAAGTGAGTGAGATGACGGGTTTCCGCAATGCAACGTATTTTAGTCAGGTGTTTAAGATGATAACGGGGAAAAGCCCGTCCGAGGTTGGTTAATATAGAAAGCGGAGTTAGAAGGTGTTCCATCTTAAGTATGAAAGGAATGATTAGCTTATATGGTGATTGATCAACAAGAGTATACTATCGGGGGTATTCATTATACCATTCGTTCAGCCGAGGAAAAGGATGCTGCTGCCTTATGCCCACTTCGTGTGCAGCTGGACGGGGAAACGGAAAATATGGATCGCGAAGCAGGAGAGGCTTACCTTGATGCGGCTGGTTTCAGAGAGCTTATACGTATGGATGCGGAAAAGAGCACGAACCTGTTTCTGGTTGCTGTAGTATCAGGTGACATTGCTGGGTACTGCAGATGCGCCGGATCAGAGCTGAAGCGTTTCTCACATCAAGTGGAGTTCGGCGTATGTGTTGCCAAGTCTTTCTGGGGATGCGGTATAGGTAAAAACCTGTTGAAACACTCTTTGCAATGGGCAGATGGAAATGGGATCGAAAAGGTAGCATTAAAAGTGCTTGCCACAAATGAAAAGGCAGTGAAGTTGTATCAGCAAAATGGTTTTGAGATTGAAGGTGTACTCAAGCGGGATCGCAGGCATGCTGATGGACGATATTACGATACCATTGTAATGGGGAGATTTGCAGCTGAGATAGATGGATATGAGTGACCTCTCGCTGAGCAGAAGATATCATCAATTTTATTACTATATGAATAGAACCGTTCTGAAAAAGGAGTGAGTGAAGCTCCATCTTGTGCTGTGGGTGGATATCTTGTTGTGGAGATATCTTTAGCGGTGTGAGGTGAGATATCTTTTGTAGTGTAGATTATAACTCATGCATTAGTGATGCAATAAAGAATGAATATATTAATATATGAAAAAATGAGACCTTCATACTTCTATGTGTTATGCAGTGAGTTTGCTCTAAAAGGGGAGTATAACGTACTTGTCCGTTAAAAGCTTTAATAGCGAAAATGAAGAGAAAGAGATGTAAAATGCTGATTCAGATAAAATGGTATATTTTACAAGTTGTCAACTAGCGGACTGTTATGGTATATTCTAAATCCGGCCAAGAAAACACAGTTTACACGGTGCGGCAAGCAAATGAAAAACAAGCTTCGAAAGAAACTTGAAAAAAAGAGCTTGCAAAGTTGGTTCGGACGTGATAAGATATAAGAGTTGCTGAAGCGAAAGAAACTCGGCGGCGAAACAAGTTTGATCTTTGAAAACTGAACAACGAGTGAGTATCGATCTTGCTTGCAAGATCGACGCTGAGAAATCGGTACACGTCTTCGGACTGTATAATTTCGAAAGCAAAATGAGATTTTTAATCTCGTCAGATTCAAAATGAGCTTATCGCTCTTTTCAATACCCCGATGAGCTTCACAGCGTTTAAGCACGCTGACGAAATTCATCTTTATTGGAGAGTTTGATCCTGGCTCAGGACGAACGCTGGCGGCATGCCTAATACATGCAAGTCGAGCGGACTTGAAGAGAAGCTTGCTTCTCGGATGGTTAGCGGCGGACGGGTGAGTAACACGTAGGCAACCTGCCCTCAAGCTTGGGACAACTACCGGAAACGGTAGCTAATACCGAATACTTGTTTTCTTCGCCTGAAGGAAACTGGAAAGACGGAGCAATCTGTCACTTGGGGATGGGCCTGCGGCGCATTAGCTAGTTGGTGGGGTAACGGCTCACCAAGGCGACGATGCGTAGCCGACCTGAGAGGGTGATCGGCCACACTGGGACTGAGACACGGCCCAGACTCCTACGGGAGGCAGCAGTAGGGAATCTTCCGCAATGGGCGAAAGCCTGACGGAGCAATGCCGCGTGAGTGATGAAGGTTTTCGGATCGTAAAGCTCTGTTGCCAGGGAAGAACGCTTGAGAGAGTAACTGCTCTTAAGGTGACGGTACCTGAGAAGAAAGCCCCGGCTAACTACGTGCCAGCAGCCGCGGTAATACGTAGGGGGCAAGCGTTGTCCGGAATTATTGGGCGTAAAGCGCGCGCAGGCGGTCATGTAAGTCTGGTGTTTAATCCCGGGGCTCAACCCCGGATCGCACTGGAAACTGCGTGACTTGAGTGCAGAAGAGGAGAGTGGAATTCCACGTGTAGCGGTGAAATGCGTAGAGATGTGGAGGAACACCAGTGGCGAAGGCGACTCTCTGGGCTGTAACTGACGCTGAGGCGCGAAAGCGTGGGGAGCAAACAGGATTAGATACCCTGGTAGTCCACGCCGTAAACGATGAATGCTAGGTGTTAGGGGTTTCGATACCCTTGGTGCCGAAGTTAACACATTAAGCATTCCGCCTGGGGAGTACGGTCGCAAGACTGAAACTCAAAGGAATTGACGGGGACCCGCACAAGCAGTGGAGTATGTGGTTTAATTCGAAGCAACGCGAAGAACCTTACCAGGTCTTGACATCTGAGTGACCGGTGCAGAGATGTGCCTTTCCTTCGGGACATTCAAGACAGGTGGTGCATGGTTGTCGTCAGCTCGTGTCGTGAGATGTTGGGTTAAGTCCCGCAACGAGCGCAACCCTTGATCTTAGTTGCCAGCACTTCGGGTGGGCACTCTAAGGTGACTGCCGGTGACAAACCGGAGGAAGGTGGGGATGACGTCAAATCATCATGCCCCTTATGACCTGGGCTACACACGTACTACAATGGCCGGTACAACGGGCAGTGAAGCCGCGAGGTGGAACCAATCCTAAAAAGCCGGTCTCAGTTCGGATTGCAGGCTGCAACTCGCCTGCATGAAGTCGGAATTGCTAGTAATCGCGGATCAGCATGCCGCGGTGAATACGTTCCCGGGTCTTGTACACACCGCCCGTCACACCACGAGAGTTTATAACACCCGAAGTCGGTGGGGTAACCGCAAGGAGCCAGCCGCCGAAGGTGGGATAGATGATTGGGGTGAAGTCGTAACAAGGTAGCCGTATCGGAAGGTGCGGCTGGATCACCTCCTTTCTATGGAGAATCGTCTTCTGCAATGAAGACATTCAAATAAGCAGGTTCTTTGAACCTGCAACAGCGATTCATTTCGGTCCATCACTTCAGGTGTGGATGAAATGAAGAGCAAACTACTCACTCGTTGCTCAGTTTTGAGAGCTCAAACTCTCAATCATCTCGTTTTTTCGACGGACACCGATGGTGAACGGACCGAAGAAACCGATTTGTTCTTTGAAAACTAGATATCGAAACGAAACAAACGCGAATTAGAACATTCCTTTTTAGCTGAACTTGTGTTAAACAAGTTTCAATAAAAACGGTAGTTAAATGCAATTGCGATGGTATCGGGTGGGAGCGACTTTTGGCTTTGCGTAAGCAAAACAAGGGAAGCGAGCAAACGAAACCGGAGCAATCTGGTTAAGCTGCTAAGAGCACACGGAGGATGCCTAGGCGCTAGGAGCCGATGAAGGACGTGGCGAACAACGATACTGCCTCGGGGAGCTGTAAGCAAGCTTTGATCCGGGGATGTCCGAATGGGGAAACCCAGCTGGGGTAATATCCAGTTACTCACAACTGAATACATAGGTTGTGTAGAGGCATACCAGGGGAACTGAAACATCTAAGTACCCTGAGGAAGAGAAAACAATAGTGATTCCGTCAGTAGCGGCGAGCGAACGCGGAGAAGCCCAAACCAGAGAGCTTGCTCTTTGGGGTTGTGGGACGTCTCACATGGAGTTACAAAGGAACCGGTTAAGCGAAGAGGTCTGGAAAGGCCCGCCAAAGAAGGTAAAAGCCCTGTAATTGAAAGTCTGTTCCCTCCGAGACGGATCCCGAGTAGTGCGGGGCACGTGAAACCCCGTATGAATCCGGCAGGACCATCTGCCAAGGCTAAATACTTCCTAGCGACCGATAGTGAAGCAGTACCGTGAGGGAAAGGTGAAAAGCACCCCGGAAGGGGAGTGAAATAGAACCTGAAACCGTGTGCTTACAAAAAGTCAGAGCCCTATGTTGCGAACTTGTTCGTCAACAGGGTGATGGCGTGCCTTTTGTAGAATGAACCGGCGAGTTACGTTCCCGTGCAAGGTTAAGGTGAAGAGCCGGAGCCGCAGCGAAAGCGAGTCTGAATAGGGCGAATGAGTACGTGGACGTAGACCCGAAACCGGGTGATCTACCCCTGTCCAGGGTGAAGGTGCGGTAACACGCACTGGAGGCCCGAACCCACGCACGTTGAAAAGTGCGGGGATGAGGTGGGGGTAGCGGAGAAATTCCAATCGAACTCGGAGATAGCTGGTTCTCCCCGAAATAGCTTTAGGGCTAGCCTCGGAAAACAGAGTCGTGGAGGTAGAGCACTGATTGGGTGCGGGGCCCGCAAGGGTTACCAAGCTCAGTCAAACTCCGAATGCCATAGACTTACTTCCGGGAGTCAGACAGTGAGTGCTAAGATCCATTGTCAAAAGGGAAACAGCCCAGACCATCAGCTAAGGTCCCCAAGTGTGTGTTAAGTGGGAAAGGATGTGGAGTTGCACAGACAACCAGGATGTTGGCTTAGAAGCAGCCATCATTGAAAGAGTGCGTAATAGCTCACTGGTCGAGTGACTCTGCGCCGAAAATGTAACGGGGCTAAACACACCACCGAAGCTATGGCTTGATGCTTGCATCAGGGGTAGGGGAGCGTTGTATAAGGGTTGAAGGTGTACCGTAAGGAGCGCTGGACATTATACAAGTGAGAATGCCGGTATGAGTAACGAAAAGATCAGTGAGAATCTGATCCGCCGAAAGCCTAAGGGTTCCTGAGGAAGGCTCGTCCGCTCAGGGTAAGTCGGGACCTAAGGCGAGGCCGAAAGGCGTAGTCGAAGGACAACAGGTCGAAATTCCTGTACCACCGTAAATCGTTACGAGCGATGGGGGGACGCAGTAGGGTAGTGACGCAGGCTGATGGATGCCTGTCCAAGCAGTAAGGCTGATGTGTAGGCAAATCCGCACATCGGAAGGCTGAGCTGTGATGGGGAGTGAAAATTACAGTAGCGAAGGTCATGATCTCACACTGCCAAGAAAAGCCTCTAGCCAGATGAAGGTGCCCGTACCGCAAACCGACACAGGTAGGCGAGAAGAGAATTCTAAGGCGCGCGGAAGAACTCTCGTTAAGGAACTCGGCAAAATGACCCCGTAACTTCGGGAGAAGGGGTGCCCCGGTAGTGTGAATAGCACGAGGGGGCCGCAGTGAAAAGGCCCAAGCGACTGTTTAGCAAAAACACAGGTCTGTGCGAAGCCGTAAGGCGAAGTATACGGGCTGACGCCTGCCCGGTGCTGGAAGGTTAAGGGGAGTGGTTAGGAGCAATCCGAAGCTGTGAACCGAAGCCCCAGTAAACGGCGGCCGTAACTATAACGGTCCTAAGGTAGCGAAATTCCTTGTCAGGTAAATTCTGACCCGCACGAATGGCGTAACGACTTGGGCGCTGTCTCAACGAGAGATCCGGTGAAATTTTAATACCTGTGAAGATGCAGGTTACCCGCGACAAGACGGAAAGACCCCATGGAGCTTTACTGCAGCTTGATATTGAATTTGGGTACGATCTGTACAGGATAGGTGGGAGCCTTTGAAGCATGAGCGCCAGCTTGTGTGGAGGCACCGTTGGGATACCACCCTGATCGTATCTAGGTTCTAACCTGGTGCCCTTAGCGGGTACGGGGACAGTGTCAGGTGGGCAGTTTGACTGGGGCGGTCGCCTCCTAAAGAGTAACGGAGGCGCCCAAAGGTTCCCTCAGAATGGTTGGAAATCATTCGAAGAGTGCAAAGGCATAAGGGAGCTTGACTGCGAGACCTACAAGTCGAGCAGGGACGAAAGTCGGGCTTAGTGATCCGGTGGTACCGCATGGAAGGGCCATCGCTCAACGGATAAAAGCTACCCTGGGGATAACAGGCTTATCTCCCCCAAGAGTCCACATCGACGGGGAGGTTTGGCACCTCGATGTCGGCTCATCGCATCCTGGGGCTGAAGTAGGTCCCAAGGGTTGGGCTGTTCGCCCATTAAAGCGGTACGCGAGCTGGGTTCAGAACGTCGTGAGACAGTTCGGTCCCTATCTGTCGTGGGCGTAGGAAATTTGAGAGGAGCTGTCCTTAGTACGAGAGGACCGGGATGGACGTACCGCTGGTGTACCAGTTGTTCCGCCAGGAGCACCGCTGGGTAGCTATGTACGGACGGGATAAGCGCTGAAAGCATCTAAGCGTGAAGCCCCCCTCAAGATGAGATTTCCCAGTATGTAAGACCCCTTGAAGACGACGAGGTAGATAGGCTGGGGGTGGAAGTGCAGCAATGCATGGAGCTGACCAGTACTAATCGGTCGAGGGCTTATCCAATAGCAGGTTTTGAGTCGCGTAGGTTTCGTTTCGAATCTAGTTTTCAGAGAACAATAACTCTGATGAATGGAAGAAGCTATGCTTCGACCAATCGCGTTTGGTGGCGATGGCGGAGGGGTTCCACACGTACCCATCCCGAACACGACCGTTAAGCCCTCTAGCGCCGATGGTACTTGGACCGCAGGGTCCTGGGAGAGTAGGACGCCGCCAAGCGGAACCCCGTTGGGGTATTTTTTTTCGAGTGATAGGGGCCTTTAGCTCAGTTGGTTAGAGCGCACCTCTGATAAGGGTGAGGCCGGTGGTTCGAGTCCACCAAGGCCCATAGTAACTAAATAAGAAGTACATGTATGGGGCCATAGCTCAGCTGGGAGAGCGCCTGCCTTGCAAGCAGGAGGTCAGCGGTTCGATCCCGCTTGGCTCCACCATTTTCCCTGATAGCTCAGTTGGTAGAGCACTCGACTGTTAATCGAGTTGTCACAGGTTCGAGTCCTGTTCGGGGAGCCATTAAGGCCCGTTGGTCAAGGGGTTAAGACACCTCCCTTTCACGGAGGTAACAGGGGTTCGAATCCCCTACGGGTCATATTACGGAGGCTTAGCTCAGCTGGGAGAGCATCTGCCTTACAAGCAGAGGGTCGGGGGTTCGATCCCCTCAGCCTCCACCATATATTTTTTATTAATGACGCGGGGTGGAGCAGCCCGGTAGCTCGTCGGGCTCATAACCCGAAGGCCGCAGGTTCAAATCCTGCCCCCGCAATTGCAGCTTTCCTAACCGAAAGTGATCTGGAACCGTGGTGTAGTTGGCCTAACATGCCTGCCTGTCACGCAGGAGATCGCGGGTTCGAATCCCGTCGGTTCCGCCATTAAATGTATCTTGGAGTAAGTTTTAATATGGCTCGGTAGCTCAGTCGGTAGAGCAGAGGACTGAAAATCCTCGTGTCGGCGGTTCGATTCCGTCCCGAGCCACCATGTAAACAACAATTTGATACGCCGGTGTAGCTCAACTGGTAGAGCAACTGACTTGTAATCAGTAGGTTGGGGGTTCAAGTCCTCTCGCCGGCACCACTTTATGGAGGATTAGCGAAGTGGCCAAACGCATCAGACTGTAAATCTGCTCCCTTACGGGTTCGGTGGTTCGAATCCATCATCCTCCACCAGTTTTCTTATATGAGTCATTAGCTCAGCTGGTAGAGCACCTGACTTTTAATCAGGGTGTCGAAGGTTCGAATCCTTCATGACTCACTTTTACTATATGCGCGTGTGGCGGAATTGGCAGACGCACTAGACTTAGGATCTAGCGTCTTTGACGTGGGGGTTCAAGTCCCTCCACGCGCATCCCTTATTTTGCGGAAGTGGCTCAGCGGTAGAGCATCGCCTTGCCAAGGCGAGGGTCGCGGGTTCGATTCCCGTCTTCCGCTCCAATATTTGCGCCCTTAGCTCAGCTGGATAGAGCGTTTGACTACGAATCAAAAGGCCGGGAGTTCGAATCTCTCAGGGCGCGCCATTATAACTTAATCTAATCTACGCCGGCGTGGCGGAATGGCAGACGCGCTCGACTCAAAATCGAGTGGGAAACCGTGGAGGTTCGAGTCCTCTCGCCGGTATGTCTAACGGGATGTAGCTCAGCTTGGTAGAGCACCTGGTTTGGGACCAGGGGGTCGCATGTTCAAATCGTGTCATCCCGATTTTTTTGTTTATGCGGGTGTAGTTCAATGGTAGAACTTTAGCCTTCCAAGCTAATAGCGTGGGTTCGATTCCCATCACCCGCTTAATATATTGAAGAAGAAAGAGACAGGATCTGCTGTCTCTTTCTTTTTTTGCGTGGAAAAGTCTAATTCCCTATTCCTATATTGTGTACCCGCTATGCATAGGGGAGCCTTCGTTATAACTCTTCAGGTCTTTCCTTCAGCCATACCTTCTACTCCCTCGTGTTAAGTCCATGAATACCCATGATTGAATGTCACCTGTTCAACAGCGTGTTTTTACCTCTAAGGAAGAAAGCATATCAAAAGACAATAGAACCGTTGACTCCTCCTCATATTACTCTATATCTTGTCTTCGCAATCAAAGAGAGAACAGTGTTTAAAACTCCATATTGTCCAGCTTGTTTACGCAAATAATCACTAATTTTAATAAAACGCTTACAAAAATAGCTTGCGAAAATACCCAGCCTGTAATACCATATGAATTAAGCGCTTAACCTTTAGGGGTAAGGCGCTTAAACTTAACTTAGATTAAGCGCTTAACCCGTAAAGGAAAGGATGACGATTAATTCATGACAACAATTCGATTAACGATGGCTCAGGCCCTACTTCGATACCTGGATCAGCAGTATATTTCGGTAGATGGGGTAGAAACCAAGTTTGTTAAAGGCATTATCGGAATATTTGGACATGGGAACGTAACCGGGATTGGTGAAGCCTTGGAGCGGAGTCCTGGAAGTCTGACTTATATACAGGGAAAAAATGAACAGGGCATGGTGCATACAGCTGCAGCTTATGCCAAGCAAAAGAATCGTAAGCAGATTTATGCCTGCACAACGTCGATCGGCCCTGGTGCATTAAATATGATCACTGCGGCAGCGACAGCAACGGTGAACCGGATTCCGGTACTGCTTTTACCTGGAGATAACTTTGCTACACGTGAGCCGGACCCGGTACTGCAGCAGCTTGAAGTAAGCAGCGACTATACGATATCCGCTACGGACCCGTTCAAAGCGGTCAGCAAATACTGGGATCGCATCGTGCGTCCGGAACAGCTCATGGTTGCTGTCACACATGCTATGCGTGTACTGACTGACCCGGCCGAGACAGGAGCTGTCACATTGGCACTGCCTCAGGATGTACAGGCAGAAGCATATGATTATCCGGAGGCATTCTTCGCCCGGAAGGTACATTACCTGGATCGCCGGCCTCCTGTTCCGGCGGCTGTTGAACGTGCAGTGCAGCAGATTGCCAGCAGCAAAAAGCCGCTGCTCGTTGCGGGCGGTGGAGTACTGTACTCTGAAGCATCCGCACAACTGATCGAGTTCGCGGAGAGCTTTGGTATTCCGATTGCTGAGACGCAGGCAGGCAAGAGTGCAGTATCTTGGGACCACCCGCTTAATGTGGGGGCTATCGGGGTTACCGGATCTCTGGCAGCCAATCGCTTGGCGAAAGAAGCAGATGTGGTGATTGGTATAGGAACAAGATTCTCTGATTTTACTACGGCGTCACATGCCGCTTTTCAACACCCGGAAGTAAAATTTATTAATATTAACCTGAACAGCATGGATGCCGCCAAGTTAGGCGGAGAAGCCATCTTGGCAGATGCACGTGAGGGGTTACAAACATTGCAGAAGGAATTGCAAGCACAGCAGTACCGCAGTGCATATGGTTCATCTGAGGTTGTTGATCTTCGTAATCAATGGAATACCGAAGTGGATCGTCTCTACGCTGCCGAGCATGAAGCCGGGCTGGCACAGACGAAAGCCATTGGTATAGTAAATCAGACAATTGATCCATCATCGGTGATTGTATGTGCGGCAGGAAGCCTGCCGGGAGACCTACACCGCCTGTGGCGTTCGGCTGAACCGAAAACATACCACATGGAGTACGGTTTCTCTTGTATGGGTTACGAGGTTAGTGGTGCCTTCGGCGCAGCGCTTGCAGAGCCCGATCGCGAAGTATACGCCATGGTAGGAGACGGCAGTTACCTGATGCTGCATTCCGAACTGGTTACCAGTTTGCAGGAACAGAAGAAGATGACAGTCCTCTTATTTAACAATAACGGCTTCCAGTGCATTCATAATCTGCAGCGTGAACACGGCAGTGATGGATTTGGTAACGAGTTCCGCTACAGAGATGCAGAGAGCGGACGTTTGACTGGCGATTATATGCCGATGGATTTTGCGGCTCATGCTCGCAGTATGGGAGCGAAAGCTTATCGAGCGGAAACCGCTGAACAGCTGGAGCAGGCACTTCGTGATGCCAAAAATGAAACGGTGACTACGTTGATTGAGATCCCTGTCGTCCCTGGAACCAATACAGGCGGATATGAGTCATGGTGGAATGTCGGCGTACCTGAAGTATCTGTTGAGGAAAAGGTAGTTCGTGCCCATGAGGCGATGAGAACAAATCGCGGCAAAGCAAAACTTGTTTAGTCTGCTATTCAGATAATCCTGCATTTATTCCATATTTATGTAACAAGATCCACAAGGTCTAACAAAGCTGAACAACAAAAGGAGCCGTGGAATCATGAGCAAGCTGCCATTCCAGCTTGGGATTCATCCGATCAATTGGGTCGGCGAAGATGTAAAAGAACATGGTGATGATACAACATGCGCCCAAATTTTGGACGATATTCAGCGTTTGGGATTGACGGGTACTGAGATGGGACGCAAATATCCGACCGACCCCGCTGCACTGCGTGAGGAGCTGAGCAAGCGAAATATTAATCTGATCTCGCAGTGGAAATCAGTGCTCTTCTCCGATCCAGCATATCGCCAAGCAGAGCTGGACGACTATCGCAGACACGCGGAATTCCTTCAGTCCATGGGCAGCAAGGTGATCAGCACAGCTGAGGTAGGAGGGTCACTTCACTTTGATCCAAGACGGACACCGCATGAAAAAGAAGTGCTTAGACTCAGCGATGCCGAATGGCATATTCTTGCTGAAGGCCTGAACCAGGCCGGAGCCATTGCTCAGGAGTACGGACTTAAGCTCACTTATCACCATCACGGGGGCACAGTTGTCGAACAACCAGAGGAAATTGATCGTTTAATGGAGCTGACAGATCCTTCTCTAGTATACCTGCTTTTTGATACAGGCCACGCCTACTATGGCGGCGCTGATCCGCTTGAGGTACTGCGTAAACATTACGATCGGATTGCCTATATCCATCTGAAGGATATTCGCCCGGATGTGCTGGATCAGGCACGAGCGGAGCAATCAGACTTTGTTGGCTGTATTCGCAGGGGGGTATTCACTGTACCAGGAGATGGATGCATTGATTTTGCACCCATTCTGCAGGAACTGATCACTCGTGGATATAACGGCTGGGCGATGCTGGAAGGAGAGCAGGACCCTGCGATTCATAATCCGTATGAGTATGCAAAACGTTCCCTGAGCTACATGGAGTCTCTCTACCAGCGCTGAAGACAGTTAACCAATCGAGCATCTATAATTGCGAAAATAGATTTTATATGCAGCAAAGAAGAATGATCCAACATCAATTCATGTCATTGGAGTAGATATCATCTCCTAATCAAACGAGATTCCACCATAGAAAGGGGCTCAAACACAATGACTTATGTATCCTTTCCAGCATCGAGGAAAAAGGATTTTACTGCCATTGGCCGCTTGTGCATCGACTTGAATGCCAATGAGATCAACCGTCCGATGGAAGAGACAATGACGTTCACCAAATACGTTGGTGGTTCTCCGGCCAATATTACGATCGGCATGTCCAGACTTGGAATGGAAACGGCCTTCATCGGCAAAATTGCAGGTGACCAGATGGGCAGATTCATCCAAAGCTATCTGGAGAAGAACGGGATCGACACCTCCAATGTAGTGACCGACAACACCGGGGCAGTAACCGGACTTGCTTTTACCGAAATTAAGAGTCCCACAGATTGCAGTATCCTGATGTACCGGGATAATGCAGCAGACCTGTTATTACAGGCCAGCGAGGTACAGGAGCAGCTGATTGCGGATTCCAGAGTGCTGCTGATCTCCGGTACGGCTCTTGCGCAGAGTCCATCACGGGAAGCCGTCATTCAAGCCCTGACCTACGCGAAAAAACATGGCACGGTCATCGTGTTTGATCTGGACTACCGTCCATACACGTGGACTTCGGATGAAGAGACAGCCGTTTATTACAACCTTGCTGCCGAGAAATGCGACATCATCCTGGGCACACGGGAAGAGTTCGACATGATGGAGACATTTGAAAATAATCCGGATCATAGCGATCAGGTGACAGCACAAAAATGGTTTGATTTTTCAGCCAACATTGTTGTCATCAAGCACGGAAAAGAAGGCTCCATCGCATATACACGTGAAGGGCTCTCACATCGGGCAAACAGTTACCCTGCTCGTGTTGTGAAAACGTTCGGTGCAGGCGATTCATACGCTGCAGGATTCCTCTACGGCTTAATGCAGGGCTGGACGATTGAGCGCAGTATGAGCTACGGAAGTGCGGCAGCAAGTATTGTTATCTCCAGCCACAGCTGCTCGGATGCGATGCCAACCGTAGAGCAGGTAAATGATTATATCGAACGCTGTGACCGGGGCGAAATTATTCCATCTTAATGAACTGCACAGTCAATTATAAAATACAGCATTCTACAAGCAAGTGATGCACATAAACGAGGGGAGACAGCACACATGGGAAAAGGAACTTCAGAAGCATCTGCAGCAGTGACGAATGTACAGAACTGGATCGGGGGTACTTGGGTAACCCCGACGACAACACGAACTGAAGCAGTCGTTAATCCGGCAACAGAAGAGATTATTGCCTACGTGCCGCTGTCTGAACAAGCCGATGTCGATCAGGCAGTGCAGGCTGCACGGGCAGCATTCAAATCATGGAGCACCACACCGGTTCCTCGCCGTGCCCGCATTCTATTCCGTTATCAGCAGCTGCTGGTAGAGCACTGGGAAGAGCTGGCGAAACTGGTTACATTGGAAAATGGTAAAAGTTATGCGGAAGCTTATGGCGAAGTATTACGCGGTATTGAGTGCGTTGAGTTCGCGGCAGGTGCCCCGAACCTCATGATGGGCAAACAGCTGCCTGATATCGCTACAGGACTGGAATCAGGCATGTACCGTTACCCAATCGGGGTCATCGGAGGAATCACGCCGTTCAACTTCCCGATGATGGTACCTTGCTGGATGTTCCCGCTCGCGATTGCTTGTGGTAACACATTTGTTCTGAAGCCGTCCGAGCGTACTCCGCTCCTGGCAGGACGTTTGGCAGAACTTTTCAAAGAAGCAGGGCTGCCTGACGGCGTGCTTAACATCGTTCATGGTGCACATGACGTTGTAAACGGACTGCTGGAACACAAAGAAGTAGCTGCCATTTCCTTTGTTGGCTCACAGCCTGTTGCAGAATATATCTACAAAACAGCTTCCGCACACGGTAAACGTGTTCAGGCACTGGCTGGCGCGAAAAATCACTCTATTGTTATGCCGGATGCTGACCTTGATCTGACCGTGAAAGAGATCACAAGTGCGGCCTTTGGATCAGCTGGCGAACGCTGCATGGCTTGTTCTGTAGTTGTTGCTGTTGGCGATGTGGCCGATGCTCTGGTGCAAAAGCTGGTGGAAGCAGCTGACCGGATCAACATCGGTAACGGCATGGACGAAGGCGTATTCCTGGGTCCGGTAATCCGTGGTCCTCACAAAGAGCGTACGCTGGGATACATTGAATCGGGTGAACAGGAAGGCGCAGCATTGATTCGTGATGGGCGCAAGGATCAGGCGGCAGACGGCTCCGGTTATTTTGTAGGGCCAACCGTATTTGACCATGTAGACAGCACGATGAAAATCTGGAAAGATGAAATCTTTGCTCCAGTACTATCCATAGCAAGAGTTGAAACGTTGGAAGAAGCAGTAGAACTCGCGAATCGCTCGGACTTTGCAAACGGAGCATGTCTGTTCACGCGCAGCGGTGCGAATATGCGTCAGTTCCGTGAAACGATTGATGCAGGCATGCTCGGAGTGAACCTGGGCGTCCCTGCACCGATGGCTTTCTTCCCATTCTCCGGTTGGAAGAAATCTTTCTATGGGGATCTGCATGCTAATGGCACCGATGGTGTTGAGTTTTACACTCGCAAGAAAATGGTAACCACTCGCTGGTAATCGTCTAAAGCACAGCACATATGCACAAAAGGGGGCTGAGTGAATGCTCAGCTCCCAGACACCTTAGGGATGCAAATAGGGAGGATAACGGAATGGGCAAGGACAAAGTAAGAATTGGCATCATCGGTGCTGGACGTATCGGCAAAATCCACGCAGACAACCTGCTGCGCAACCCGCATGCCGAGATTGCAGCGATCAGTGATTTATTTGCAGGACCCGAACTGGAGGCTTGGGCTTCCGAACGTGGTATCTCTGTTGTTACCAAAGACAGCAGTGAATTGATTGCCATGCCAGATATTGATGCCATATTAATCTGTTCTTCAACAGACACACATGTACCTTTGATTGAACAGGCAGCCCAAGCGGGTAAACACATTTTCTGTGAGAAGCCGGTAAGTATGGACTTGTCCCAGACGGAAGCGGCAGTAGCGGCTGCAGCAAAGGCTGGCGTGAAGCTTCAGATCGGATTTAACCGCCGCTTTGACCACAATTTTAGAAGAGTGCGCTCACATGTGCTGGAAGGCACAATTGGCGATCCCCATATTCTCAAGATTACTTCACGTGACCCGAGCCCGCCGCCTGCGGAGTACATCCGGGTGTCCGGTGGAATTTTCATGGACATGATGATCCACGATTTTGATATGGCCCGTTATTTGTCTGGCAGTGAAGTGGAGGAAGTTTACGCCAAAGGTAAGGTGCTCATTAATCCGGTATTTGCTGAGCATGGCGATGTGGATACCGCCATCGTTACGTTGACGTTTGCGAGTGGGGCAATTGGTGTTATTGATAACAGCCGCCAGGCAGTGTACGGATATGACCAACGTGTTGAAGTGTTCGGTTCGCTCGGCAGTGCATCGGCAGATAATGATCATCCGAATACGGCAGAGATCAGCACAGCATCTGGACTGATGCGAGACAAACCACTGCACTTCTTCCTGGAACGTTACAATGAAGCATATGTGCAGGAGACCGCTCTTTTTATTGATGCCATCATTCATGATAAACCGGTCATAGTAGACGGTAACGATGCTGTACAGGCTGAGCGGATCGCGCTGGCAGCCAAGATGTCTATGGAGCAGGGAAGACCTGTGAAGATGGTAGAGGTTCCGGGTGCATCACGCGAGACACAGTCAGCAGCCCAATAAAAAACAGAAGCAGCATGACAGATTCTATGATTATGATCAGTTAAAATAAGCGATCACGTCATACAGGATCAATTCAGATTAGATTAGATGAATACGGAAGGAGTGAATGACAGCATGTCAGAACTTATCGTAAAACCTGCTGTGAACCCGGAGGCAGATGGAACGCTGTTAACCGTGACTCCGGAGTCTGCGGGCTGGGAATACGTCGGATTTCAGGTAGCGAAGCTGGCAGCAGGGGAGAAGCTGAGCCGGGAGAGCGGAGAACAGGAGCTATGTGTGGTGCTTCTGAGCGGTCTTGCGAATGTAAGCACCCGCGATCAAGTATGGGAAAACATAGGAAAACGGATGAGCGTTTTCGAAAAAATTCCGCCGTATTCGGTCTATGTGTCCACAGCAGATCAGGTAGAGATTACAGCACTTACCGAGCTTGAGATTGCGATCTGTGCTGCCCCAGGTAAAGGCACGTATCCATCGCGTTTGATTGCCCCTGAGGATGTAGGTGTGGAAGGCCGCGGTTATGGCAATCTGGAGCGTCATATCCATAACATTTTACCGGAGCAAAAAGAAGCAGACAGCCTGCTGGTCGTTGAAGTGTTCACACCGGACGGCCACTGGTCGAGCTACCCGCCGCATAAACATGATCGGGATGCGCTGCCAGATGAATCATTGCTGGAGGAAACGTATTATTTCCGCGTGCAGCCGGAGCAGGGATTTGCCATTCAGCGTGTCTATACCGATGACCGTTCCGTGGATGAGACGCTGGCCGTGAAGAACGGTGAGGTCGTGCTTGTGCCGAATGGGTATCACCCGGTAGGTGCCCCTCCGGGGTATGAAGTCTATTATCTGAATGTGATGGCAGGTCCAACGCGGACTTGGAAGTTCCATAATGATCCTGACCATGAGTGGTTATTCAAAAAGTAAAAAGTAAAAGTAATTCTGTCTTCACATTGCGCAAGCAGTATTCCCCCTTCATAATAAGAAGAGAATAATCATCTATGTATAATGAACTTATATATAGCACAAATGGGGAAAAACAATGAAAGCAACCATTTACGATATAGCACGCGAGGCGGGGGTATCGATTGCTACCGTCTCGCAGGTCATTAACGGCAAAGGTAAAATCAGCGAGAAACGGCGTGCCGAGATCATGGAGATTATGGATCGTCTTCATTATCAACCGAGTGCGATTGCTGCTGCCTTGACGGGCAAACAGACGTACACGCTGGGTCTGCTCGTACCTGACATATCCAATCCGTATTTTGCTGAGCTGGCTCGAGCCGTGGAAGATCGAAGCCGACAGTTGGGGTACAGTGTGGTAATTTGCAGTACGGATAATAAGGACGAGCGGGTAGAGCGGTATCTCAATCTGCTGCAGCAAAAAAGAGTCGACGGCATGATGATCGGAACCGGGATCGAGAATGCAGAGATTCTATCACCGCTGCTGCAGCAGTCCATGCCTGTTGCGCTGATTGCCCGCCATATGCCTGCCCTGTCCGTACATACGGTCACAATCGATGATAAGCTTGGTGGTGAACTTGCCGCACAGCACCTGCTTGAGCTTGGGCATACCCATCTGGCTGTTTTGTCCGAGCCGTCCAAAGTCAGCAGCAGCCAGGAGCGGGTACGCGGGTTCCGCGAAGCTCTTAACAAGGCAGGATATGTACTTGAGTCTGATCAGATTCGGGAATCGGCTGCTGATCTGGGCTCTGCCAAACTAGAGGCACTGCGACTGCTTGGCGAGCGGCATCGTCCTACAGGATTGTTCTGCTGTAATGACATACAAGCGATTGGAGCAATTCAAGCGGCCAAAGAGCGCGGATTGCGTGTTCCAGAGGATGTATCCATTATCGGTTTTGACAACACGATCCTGGCTTCTGTGACCAGCCCGCCGCTGACCACGATTGCTCAGCCTATTGAGGAGCTTGGACGTTACGCGGTTGATCTGCTTATTGATGAACTCAAGGATGGACTGAAGGACGAACAGAAAGCGGCGCTGAAAATTGTGCTCAAGCCTGAACTTGTAGTTCGGGATTCGGCAGGTCGGGCGCCCGCAGTTCAGAGTTAGTAATTACAGCAAATAGACCTCAACTCACACCTTGTGGTGGACGTTGAGGTCTATTTGCTGTACCTTCATTCTGATTTCTGGTCCGTTTCCGTTTTAACTCCAATTTGATTAACGTTATCCTAGCTCGGTCAAGTCTGCTCAGCTGCAGGACAATTCATACTACACTTTGAACTTTCTCACTTCAGCTGCCAGTGCTTTGGACTGTTCAGCCAGCTCATTCGAGCGTTCAGAGATGCTGGTAATGTAATTGAATTGTTCCTGTGTGGAGGAAGCGACTTCCTCCGTTGAAGCTGCGCTCTGCTCCGACATAGCGGCAACGCTGGAGATGACCTCGGCCACTTTGCCTGCATTATCATCCAGTTCCGTGGTTGCGGAGGATACCTGTTTCAACTGAGTTTCGATCCCCTCAATCGATTGCTGAATACGTATGAACGATTCACGCATCTCATGAACAGCCGCGACCTGCTGCTCCATACCTTGTTCAGCCGTATGCACTTCATTAACGCTCATGCTGCTGGCTGTCTGAATTTCATTCAGAAGCATAATGATATCTTTAGCGGAGTGAGCAGATTGCTCAGCGAGCTTACGGACTTCCTCCGCTACGACGGCGAAGCCGCGTCCATGTTCTCCCGCTCTGGCTGCTTCAATAGAAGCGTTCAGTGCGAGGAGATTTGTTTGAGAAGCAATGCCCTGTATCATAGCGACGATACCCTCAATCTTCTGAGACTTGTCTGTCAGCAGCATAATGGATTCACCTACACGGTCGATGGATTGACGGTTGCCGTCTGCCAGTTCAACCTGGTGATCAACGGCATGTAGACCTGCCAGCATGGCTTCAGCGGCATCCTGCATCATCTCGACGGATTGTTCTACACTGTGGTTAATTTCGCCAACACCGTCACTTATAACCGCTAGGCGCCCAGATCCATCATACACCGATTCAGCCTGTGTACTGGATCCTTGAGCCAGCTCATCCGCTGCAATCGAGATCTGCTCTGAGATTCGTTTCGTATTTTCCGTGTGCTCCTGCACCTCACCTGAGATGGAATGTACCCGATCCGCGGAGCGGGAGACTTGCCGCAGCAGCATGCCAAGTTGATCGGACATCTGATTAAATGCTCTGCCGAGTTCGGCAAACTCATCCTTTCCCTTCACCATAACCCTTCCTGTGAAGTCACCTTCCGACATTTGTATGGAGGTATGATGAAGCTGTCTCAAAGGTTTGATGAAGACCGAAGCAATCCAGTAAGCCCCGGCCAGTACAGCCAATATTGTCACGCCAATGATTAAAATATAGTTATTGCGCAGCTGATAAAATTCAGCGTAGGCCAGTTTCTCTGAAATTACGGAACCAATTACCCAGCCTGTACTCGGAATCTGGTTATAGAATAACAGGTAGTTTTCACCGTTATAATGGAATGGACGCTCTCCGGAAGCACTGCTCTGCATATCTGTCAGAAAAGGGCGAAGTTCTGGATTATCTTTGACAGAAGTGTTCACCATATTAGCGTCCGGATGGGCTAGAAGCATCCCATTTTTATCGATTAGGAAGGAGTACCCGAGTCCGTCCAAATTTATCTTTTTGACCGTGTCTGTCAGGGTGGAGAGCAGTAGAACGCCTGAAACCACACCTTCCAGGTTACCCTGTTTGTTATGCACGGGCATAGCCATGGAAACAGCAACCTTTTTAGTCATCAAATCCTGATAAGGATCAGAGAATATTAGATCAGACGACGATTTGGCTTCTTCATACCATGGGCGTTTACGGGGATCATAGCCAGAGTCCGGGGACCAATCCGATCCATTCAGGAAAGTGCCGTCTTTTTCGGAGCCAAAATAAAGATCAGATAGATTCTCTTTGTTAGTTCCCATGTTCATTATTTTAAAATAATCTTCTGTAAGCGTGCCTTCAGGAACGGCTTGCTCAATAATAAAGCCTAAGGTTTCCACGACCTTGGCATTGGTGGTAATCCAGCCTTCCAATTGGTTAGTTGCTGAATTCATTAATCCATGAAGAAGAGAGTCAACATTACGGGAAGCTTGATTTTCGATCTGGTATAGTCCGAGAAGGGCAAGAGGCAGTGCAGTAATTAGCACAGCGGCCAGAAACATTGCCATTAATTTGGGTTTGAGCTTCATCTAAATTTCCTCCTAGTGTGTAGTTCTCTGGTGTATGAAACTCGTATCTTGACGCAGATCCCCTTTCGCCCTCTGCATTTTCCGTACCCTTAAATATGTTGAAATTTGCTTACTGCTGTTACAACTCAATCCCCCACCAGATTACAAACTATCATCATAGTGTAAGAAACAGCTCTGGCATATGAAATATATCGTCATTATTCATTCAAAATGTATAGTGTTCTGCACATCGTTTTGAATTTAGCGCTTTTTCCTGAACGCGATATTCTCATAAGGTTTGAGAGTCGAAAAAAGTCAGAGAATTGAAAGATGAATTAAAGTGTTATGTAATGGAGAGTACCTTTTTCATAGGTAGAGTAAAGATCAGGGGAATAAAAAAAGGATGCTTCCCTCAAGGAAACACCCTTAATGATTTGTAGATATAACACAGGAAACAAGCTTGGTAGTTATTTCAGTAGAAATGCCAATGCCTCATCATACGTTTCCCACTGATATTCAGTCTGATGCTCCGATTCTTTGGAGATCCGATTCAGCTGCATTTTAGCAATAGCTCCGCCGACAGCAACGCTAGCGCGCTTCATACCCAAATCTTTAAGAAGTTTTTGATGCTCAACAATTTTGTCCTTGGTATCCTGTGGGAAAGCTTTCATATGTACCATATCTACCAGCACATCAAATGAGTCTCCCAGCTGCGGGGCAATGATCTCAATCTCTGCATTGGTCTGCTCGACCTGCTCGGGTGATACAATCCCTTCCCAGGTAATTTCAATAATTGGTTTTGTTGAATCTAACCGTCTGACAGACATATAGTCAGCTCCTCATTCATCATTTTATGTGGTTTATAAGTCTATTAGCCTATTAATTATACCGTTTTGTACATAGAATGAAAATCTATCTCCATACAATTATAGTTCTTATGAACTATAATTGTATGGAGATATCTCTCACTTACATGGAGCTTTATTTATGAATTTAAATCATGTTTGAATTACAAAAGCCGCCCGGAATGTCATTCCTGGACGGCTTTACTTATTCGCTTATTCAGTAACTATGGTATGGATCAAGAAGCTGTTATAGTCCAATCTTCAGGCTGTCTCCTTCAGCTGCGACACCCTTCGAACGGGTAATGCTTAATTTCTGTTCCGCCGTAAATCCAAGCGTCTCTCCATCGTGCAGGGTGACATCATTCTCCACAACATAGGTGGTCGTCATAAACATCATTTCGAAGACATCACTTAATGGCTTGGAAGAACCGATGATCTCCATCTCATCCTTTCCGAAGTTACGCAGTCCGTATGTATAAGCTGAAGCACCTTCGGCATTCTGATACAGGCCAATAAACACCCACAATGATACGGGTAATTCATCATCTTTCAACCCTCGGCTTACTTCCACATACTGATCTGCTTCAACGACGAGCGGGGCCATGTAGATTGCCAAGGCATGATCCAGCTGCAGTAACGCTGATGCTGTTCGGGTAAAGAGCACATGTCCTTCTACTGCACTTGCTGCATTCAGAACAGATACAATAATCTGAGACTGATGCCGTGAGGTCACTTGTTCAGCTTCAGGCCAGAGGATGTTTAACTTGGCATTTCCCTCTACCTCCCGACCAGGTACCGGAGCTGTGATATGGGCGCACACGACCTGCATACCGTCTACTTCAAAGAAGAGATTACCTTCCTCGGCTTGTTCATCAATCTCAATATTCCATTCCCTTTTCATATTCCGGATAAAAAGGTCAAAGTCACAATCTTCCCGCTCAAGCAGCACAAATCCGACAATCGTTTGGCTGTAATCTGCATGCTGGGAGGTATCTGCGGATTGTACTTTCTCTTTCTTGCGCCGACGCAGCTTGTCAAAGAGTCCCATCAGTTGTTCTCCTTCCTGCTTCCAGATTAATTCTGGTAATATGCATGTCATATACTCCATACCTTACCATATCAGAGTCGCAGGAGACTAGGAGCCATCGGTTTTGCAGGCGTTACAGGAACAGTACAAGAAGCAGTGCAATGATCGCAGGCAAGCCCTGCTTGATAATAATCGATTTCGAAGAAGTTGCACCGCCATAGAGAGCCGCAATAATTACGCAGGCCAAGAAGAAAATCTGAATATGCTGCCCAACACTGGCATTAGGATACACAAGTCCCCAGATCAGACCGGCAGCAAGAAAGCCATTGTACAGACCTTGGTTGGCTGCAAGGGCTTTGGTGGAGCTGGCAAATTCCGGAGTAGTCCCAAACGTTTTCATCGTGCGTGGACGAGTCCACATGAACATTTCCATCATCATAATATAGAAGTGTTCAAAAGCTACAAGAGCGACAAAGATTGTTCCAATCATGAGAAACACCCTGCTTTCTATTATGTAATTCAATCATAACGTACGTCATATACAGATTAGCACAATTGCAGGAAAGATCAAATTAATTTTTAGCAATCAAATTGTGTGATGTGTAATAAATTTAATTTTTGATATGCTGCCGGCTTCGAAGGATGGATAGGATATATCTATCAGCATCTGCGGATGGTCAAAGATTCATACACAGGGTAATAATGCTTAAGTAAAAAGGAAAAATATACTGATTCAAAAAGGGAGGTGTAAAGGATGGGAACAGTTCAATTCGTGCTGCTGGCGGATGATCCATCCACATTTGTGACAAGGGTAGTGCCCTTCATTGACATTGAGCTTGCCGGGATTCCGGGGGATCGGCACTATGGTCTGTTAAAACCCGCAGATTCCCGTCAGAAAATCTACAAACGCGGTACACCGATAGCAAATCGCCGGCAGATCAGTATTGTATCCGAGGAAGAGTGTGTTTTGATTGCCGGGAAAATGAACATTCCTGAAGTACGCCCTGAGTGGCTTGGTGCCAATATACTGGTTAAGGGCATTGAACAATTAACTCGACTGCCTGTGGGAACGAGGCTCCTTTTTCCTGATGGAACAGGCTTGATCTGTGAAGGGGAGAACCTTCCCTGCGTGCATCCGGGAAAAGTAATTGAACAGGTTTACGGGCAGGATGGTCTGCGCAAAAAATTTGTACCAGCTGCTCGCAATAAGCGCGGTATCGTCTGTTCCGTTGAGCGTGAAGGTGTGATCAACACAGGAGACACTATCGAAGTTATACGCCTGTCATAGCATCCTGGCAGGTGTAAGAATGAATCGTCATTCTGCACCGCTTTCGTTCGGTTTCGATAGAACAGATAAGGACAGCTGCAAATATTCATCGGGTGTACTCCCGATAATGGATTTAAAGTCTTTAATAAAATGAGATTGATCATGGTAGCCCAGATCTTGAGATAATTTGGTCAAGTCGCTGGTCAGGCCGCGTTCTATGCAATCTGCCGCATTTTGCAGACGATATAATTGGATTACCGTTTTGGGGCTCATGCCCACATACTGATGGAACAAGCGCTGGAGCTTGCGTGTATGCAGCTTCCAGTAGGCGGAGAGCTGGTCTACTCGCAGCATATTTCGATCCTTCTCGATTAGATTCACAATGTCACAGACCAAACTTGCTTCGATATCCTCTGCCGGTAGGCAGGCGGACAGCAGCTGGTCAATATACTTTGCCTTTTCTTCCATGGAGTTATCGTGCAGCAAAACAGCTTCTAGCGTCCCGGCGTTAATGCCAAGTAGGCCCGAGACCTCCAGCGGTTTCCCATAAAGCGTAGAGACAGGAGATTGAAAAAAGGGATAGAATCCTCCTGGTTTAAATTTGACCCCGAACACACAGCCTTTGCCGTGAATGGAATAGGTGAATTTTTGATCGGAGGGTCCGTAGAAAAACGTTTTGTTTCGCTCGACTACCAGATTGACACACGGATTAGGCACAACATGTTGAGGATACGGTTCATGTCCTGTAAGATCCCAGGATACCATCCAATAGTGTTTGACAAAAGGTTTTAGCCCAGTCGCGGGAGCCAATCTTGTTAATTGAAATTGCTGTGTGCCTTCTTCCAGATGGAGTACTCCCATGGGAGGAGTCTCATTACTGCCAGTGTGGTTCATCCTGTTTCTCCTCCCTTACACCAAATGTCAGTGGGTAACGCTGGTTACTTCATTCTATTTCAGTATACCTTATATTTATTTGTTGTCGTGTTTTTACAATACGAGAGATGGATATAACGATAGGATGGAAATGCGAGAATAATCGCATAAACGAATACATAAAGGGAGTGATTGTATGGAGTTGAAATATGAGTTCTATATCAATGCAAACCGCGAAGATGTATGGAATGCCCTTATTTCCCCGGACGGTACACGAAGCAGTTTCTTTGGCAGCGAGCTTCGCTCAAATTTCCAGCCCGGACAGCCCTTTGCTTATGTCGGACCAGGTAATGATGGTCCGGAAACAGTGCACGTGTACGGCGAAATTTTGGAGTTCGAACCACTCTCCAGACTTAGTTATCGGGAGCACCCGGGACCCTCGTATCATTCCAATCATGCCGAGCTTCAATCCAGAGTGTTTTTTCAGTTGGAGACGGTGGGGGAGTGTACGAAGCTGGTACTGATCAACGATCAATATACAGACAACCATCCATCCTTCGCCAATGCGCAGAACAGCTGGTGGATGATTCTAAGCAGCATTAAGACGTGGGCAGAGACGGGCAGAACGATCAATTATGGGTGGTAACGTTTAACGTAAATGGAAATGCATAAACATGCTAGAAAATCATCTAACAACGAAAAAGTCTGCCTGCAGGGCGGGGTTTTTTGTTTTTTTTTGCAATTGTGACTTTAGCCCTACATTTATTGTCTGTTTATGTCGAAATACATATATAAACATACCTGACTAAGAGGGGATATTGAGATGTTTCTGAAACGTAGTGAAGTAACGAAATCAAATCGTGCAGAATCACAGGAGCAGCTGCTGGATTACAGCCGCCGTCTGCTCGAAAATGCTCAGCATGGCCGGTTCTGGAATGAACAGGACACAGATGCGCAGGGTAATAATGAAATCCTGAAAAATATCCGGGAAGCTGTTCAGTTGATGCAATTACAGCATGATTCTGTACAAATGCGCCTTACTATGCTAAATCAGGCACTGCACGTGGGATTATGGGAGTCGGAGATTGCTGCAGGTGATCCGCTGGATAACAATAACGTCGTTTCATTCTCTAATGAGTTCCGCGAGATGCTGGGCTATAAAAATACGAAGGAGTTCCCCAACGAGTTTGCAAGCTGGGCTAAATCTGTACATCCAGAGGACAGACCGCATTTAGTCGAGGAGATCATGAGACATGTGAATGATCCGAGTGATCGAGCAGGGTACAATGTTACAAGCCGTATGGTTTTAAAGAATGGGGATGCCCGCTGGTTCAGATGTCTAGGACGACTGGTGAGAAATGCTGCAGGCACTCCAATTAAATTAATCGGTGTCATGTTCGATATTCATGACGAGAAGAGCAAGTCGGATGAACTGGAAGCACTTGTAACGCGTTATGATCTGGTCAACCGTGCACTCGTAGAGGCGCCATGGGATATGACAGTTGTTGCTGGAGATGTGGTGAATCCGGACAATGAATTCTGGTGGTCACCGCAGTTCCGCAGAGAGCTTGGCTTTAAAAATGAAGAAGATTTCCCGAACATATTCAGCAGCTGGAGCAGTCGTCTCCACCCCGAAGATCATGATCGTACCATCAATGCATTTGCTGAACATATGAATGACTACAGCGGCAGAACGCCGTATGATCTCGATTACCGTTTGCAGCGGAAGAACGGTGAGTATCGCTGGTATCATGCCGGAGGTGAAACCGTCCGTGACGAGAACGGCGTACCGCTGCGTGTTGCCGGAACGATTCGGGATGTGACTCATCAGAAGAATAAAGAAGAGATCGTGGAAGCGATGAATTTAAAAACAAAACAGCTGTCCGAATCGATCGAAGAGATGGTGAACGGCATTAACTCAATCACGGACCAGGCACAGGAACTGGTTAACGCACAAGAGTTATCCGCTGATGCAGCAACACAGGTTCGGGATAGCGTGGAAGATACGAAGAGTATTACAGCGTTCATTCGTGAGATTGCCAGTCAGACGAATCTGCTCGGTTTGAATGCGGCTATTGAAGCTGCGCGTGCCGGGGATTTGGGATTGGGATTCGGAGTTGTCGCCGGCGAAGTACGGAAATTGGCCGATCACAGCTCGGAGGCAACCGTCAATATTGAAGACAGCATGCAGAAGATGAAAACACTGATTGACCATATTTTGGAGCACATTGGCAATATGTCCACACTGACTCAGAATCAGGCAGCCCTGACACAGCAGGTGAATGCTTCAATGGATGAGATCAACAATATGTCTCAGGATCTGGTTAACTATTCACGCAATCTGTAGAACGATTTTAACTGAATAAGTAAAAGGAGAAATATCAAAAATCCACCGGATTTCATATCCCGGTGGATTTTTTGATTCATACTTTTTATAGAACGCTATGCCGCAATTCGTTAATTATACTTGCAGTACTTTAATCAGATTGGTGTTACCGGATTGACCGATTGGAACACCAGCGGACAGTACAATGATATCGCCTTTTTCGATATAACCTGTTTTAATGGCATTGCGCGTTGCCGATTCGAACATTTCATCGGTTGTTGTAACCTTGTCGCCCATAACCGGGATTACACCGGAGAGCAGGCAGATTTTCGCAAGCACTTCTTGATGCTGAGTTACGGCGATAATAGGTGCTTTAGGCCGATATTTAGAGATCATGCGGGCTGTAAAGCCGCTCTCTGTTGAAGTAATGATCGCTTTAGCATTCAGAACGAGGGAAGAGCTTACAGCTCCCTGACTGATTACTTCAGTGATGTCAGCCACCTGTTGTGCTGATTTTTGATCAAACTGCTCTTTATAATCAATCATCGTTTCCGCACGGCGTGCAACAGCAGCCATCGTACGAACGGATTGGATCGGGTATTTACCAGCTGCAGATTCACCGGACAGCATGACAACGTCGGCACCTTGCAGTACAGCATTTGCCACGTCACTTACTTCAGAACGAGTCGGGCGAGGATTTACCTGCATGGACTCAAGCATGTGTGTCGCGACAATAACGGGTTTACCCGCTTTGTTACATTTGTCGATCATTTCTTTTTGCATCATCGGTACGTCTTCGATTGGAACTTCGACCCCGAGATCACCACGAGCTACCATAATACCGTCCGATGCTTCGATGATATCGTCAAGGTTGGTCATACCTTCCTGGTTCTCAATTTTGGAGATAATCTGTACATGCTCCTGACCACGTTCTTTCAGTATGCTGCGGATTTCGCGGATGTCATCTCCTTTACGGACAAAGGAAGCTGCAATAATTTCGATGTTGTTCTCAATTCCGAATCCGATGTGCATGATGTCACGCTCAGTTACGCCCGGCAAAGTCGTTTTGATTCCTGGAAGGTTCACACCTTTACGTAGTTTCAAGATACCACCGCTAATAATTTGGCAGTGAATCTCTGAACCTTCAACAGACAATACAGTCAGATCGACCAAACCGTCGTCAATCAAAATACGATCTCCCGGTTTAACAACCAGGTTCAGTTCAGGATAGTTTACGGAGATGCGATCCACGTCGCCAAGAATATCCTCAGTGGTCAGTGTGAGTTCTTTACCTGCCTGCAGGTGAACCGAAGCTTCTTTTAATTTGCCGATACGTACTTCCGGTCCTTTGATGTCCATCATGATCGGCACATATTTGTTCAGCTCAGCTGCTGCAGCACGGATATTATTGATTCGTCCCACATGATCTTCCAGCTCTCCATGAGCCATATTCAAACGGGCCACCGTCATACCTTCCTGAATCATAATTTTCAGGGTTTCGATTGAGTCACAAGCAGGTCCCATTGTACAAATGATTTTGGTTTTTAACATGCTGATATCCTCCTCATATTTGGTGCTTATGTGTATATTGTAGCGTTTTCTGTCGAATCAAGATATGAACTATAGTACAATGATTGGAGTATAGTCCAATAATGAGGTGTTTTATGGTTACTCCACTTGAAGTACATCACGTGAATGGCGTAGGTTGGTACGAAGAAGCCGCGCAGTTGCAAGGGACTTGGCGCCTTAGCTTGGTTACTTATGGAAAATGTGTATATTGGGTGAACGGAGATAAACAGATCATGGAGAAGGGCGAACTGCTGCTTATTCCCGGCGGGATACCGTATTACGGGAAGAGTATTCCGACCGTTACACATACACAGATTGTTATTATATTGAAGCAGGGTGATACTGATACCTTACCTGCACTCGAACAGCGTGAACCACTACGACACAGACCAGGCTGTTACGAATTAATCCTGCAGCGAATGAAGGCCATTCAGCAGCAGTGGGAAGAACAACCCTCTTATTATGTCATGATGAGCCAGGCCTTATTGATGGAAGTGCTAATTTATATTAATCGTGAACTGGATCGCGGCATTATTCCGCCAGAGAGGCACCGGTACGTGGAGCGGATGAAACGATACATTGAGCAGCATTATCGGGAGAAAGTGACGAAGGAGGATCTTGGAGACGAGATTGGCAAGTCACCTAACTATGCGGCCGCATTATTCAAGAATGTAACAAATCAGACGATCAGCGAGTACGTTCATGATCAGCGGATGAAAAGAGCACTTTACCTGCTCACGGAGTCGCAGCTCACCATTCAGGAAATTGCAGAATTTCTGGGCTACCGGGATTTGTCTTATTTTTATCGCATATTTAAACGGCTCATGGGAAGTCCGCCATCCGATCTGCTTCAGGAGCGTCCACCTATTATCTAACCGCCGTCATTATTAACGAAGTTATTCAATAAAATAGATACGCTGAACTGCATCATTATATCTAAGAAGCTGTCTGGGAGGATTACTGTATAGACATGATGGAGTAGGCAGTTCTTTGCACATTTTGATGTGGAATCGTTTGAATTTTAGGAATACAAGGTAAGCCTGATATTCAGATACAATGGATTCCCCGTTAAGAAGCTGTGAATAATGGGGCTGCCCGCCAAGCGGACAGACCTGAAAACACATAAAAGACGGAGGTCGATGACAATGAGATTGACACGCAAAACGGTGATCATCCTATCGGTTGTTCTATTAGCAGGCGCATTCCTGGTCGGATATGTCTGGTATAACCAAAGCCGTGGGATGCCTGATCTGGATGGGCGCTGGAAGCTTGATGCTTCCAATGAACAGGCCTGCTTTACGACGGTGCGATTCGTATCCAATCCGATTGGGAAAAACGGGGGCTTATCTCTGGAAACAACGAATGGTCAATTCGTGCAGATGTATTATGGAACGTATACGATCCAAACAAACGGAATCAACATAGCCCTGACCAATCCGGAAGTACCGCCCTTTGACATGATGGCTGAATCGCAGGAAAACAAGCTGAAGCTCGCCTATACATGGGAAGGTAAGGAATATAACTCCTGTGTGTACGTCAAAAACAAATGAAAAGCAATGATAAGGCTAACCGGACGCCCTGTGGAGCGTTCGATTAGCCTTATCAAATGGATTAAGCATTTCGGCTGGGCTGCGAGGCTCTAAGCGGCTGCTTGTTCTTTTTTCGGGCCAGCTCCAAGCGATTGGCGAATACATGAACAGCCCAGTAGGCTGCCTCAGCGAACGCGATGCCGCCAACAACGTCGAGTAGGGAATGCTGTTTGACGAACACGGTTGAAGCGATAATCAACCACAACCAGATCGAGCCGAAGATTCGCACGCTCGGTTTCAGGTTTGTATGTCGGTTGAGAATGATGAACAGCATGTAGCTTGTAAGACAATGTACGCTTGGGAAACAGTTCACAGGCGCATCGTTGGAATAAATGAACTGCACAAGCATGCTGCTCATATCTGTTCCAGTCACTTCCGGGCGAGGTACATATGAAGGGAACACGACGAAACAAACATTGGCGGCCATCACGCCCACGTTATAAATGAGCAGTGTACGCCAAAAGAGCGGCTTATTCGTTAAACCAAGGTAGAGAAAGCTTAAATATAGAATTGGCATCCAGCTTATATATGGAATAATAAATTCTTTGATAAAGGGTATCTGTGTATCAATCCAGGCATAATTGTAAAATACATCGGTTCCCGCTTTGCTGCCGAGAAACATGTAGATTGAACCTTGAAGAGGTATACATAGGATGGCCAGGAGATGTCCCCAGCGTTGGAAAAAAGCTCTCATAAAATCCTCCTTGATCTAATAAACTGTATATAGCAATCATAGTCATCAAGCTTATAGTCATTTGACGCTCAGAAGATATAGTGCCCCTGCAGATAAAAAACTTAAGTATTACTATAATGGACAGACCAAGGGATAAGCCATACCTGATTTTAGTGGATAACAGGATTGGATAAGTCTCTTTTTTGTTACTTTTATAATTTTACCCATTGAGTCTACATAAAGGATATAATGTCATATGACCATAGATTTATATGGATTCTGATGACAACGGTCTAAATAGATCTTGTTAGACATTGAGGAGGCTTGGTATATGATTTTTTCGCACCAGAGTACAGAACCATCTTTTTCCGAGCGCAGACCCGTACTGGCTGTAGTCATTATTGAACTGCTTCTTTTACTTGCTGTGCTGGCTGGGGGAACCATAGCAACGATAAAACAACTGGATTATACATCTCCAGTGCTAATTTCCTTCATACCTATTGCTTTAGTACTGATCATCTATTTGACGATCCGCCGCAGGTGGCAGATGATTGGATTTCGCTCGCTGCGGAATATTCCGGCTGTTCATGCAAAATATTATATTCCGCTGCTCCTTGTACTGGGTACACTTTCCCTGAAAGGTTTTGGCGAGATTAACTTGTCCAAAGCTGTTTTTTTCATTTTCTTTACGCTGCTTGTCGCATTTGTTGAAGAAACGATATATCGTGGACTTATTTTCAAAACACTGCTGCAGAAAAGTGCGGTGACTGCAGTCGTTATTTCCAGCATTTTATTTTCGATCACACATCTTCTGAACGCATTATCCGGCCAGAATGTTACGGATACAATAGTACAGCTGGTGTATGCACTGCTGCTGGGAGCATTACTTGCATTACTCATGTTAAAAAACGGAAATATTATTCCGCTGGTCCTGTTTCATTTTATACATAATCTAATTCAATTTCTAAGCAATGACCTTCAGGATAAGGGAACGATTCCTTATGATTTGTTTATCCTTATCACTCTGGCAGCCTCCTGTGTCTGGCTGATACAGAGCTTTCGACGGCCATCTTCACTTTCGTTGGTCAAAAGAAATGAGGAACAGCATCGGGCAGCCGAGTAGAATGGAGTAAGTCTGATTTTTTCCGTCTGTCACGCGGTCGTGTTATACTCAGACGGACGGGAAAGTCAGCCAAATGATGGCCGGCAGCTATGGAACAGAAGAACGGCAGGTGAAAAAATGGATAAGACAGCTCAGGAAGTGGCCGAATGGATGGTTAATGAGATCAAGTTTACGGGAACGCTTCGCCAAGAGGCAGCCATAGAATATGTAAGAGAACACTTTGGAGAGCAGTTTGTTTTTGTAAATGAGAACGGTAATGCTTCTTTGTCCAAAGAGGTGAAAAAGGCGTTTCGCAAGCTGCATGGCGGGCGAGTCGCTTGGGATCGTGATGCTTTTATGTGGGCATGGACTTAGGTAAAAGGTACTTTTTGCCGTGTGTTTTTAAACGTTTTGCTGTTTTAGTCTGATAGGGTGGATATGCATGGACTGAACATTTTCGCAAATCATGTATAAGTTGGGATGAACCTGCATATCCTTTCATAAGACCGAAACAGAGCCGATAGCCCTCTAGAAGTAAGGGGAAAGACATCGCAGGCCATTTTTCAGAGAAAGTATAATAAACATGTATTTCCAAAGCTGTTTGAAAAGAAAATACAAAGATTTGCTTTTTGAATGGATTAGAGGTATACTAAGAATCAAGTTGTACAGAGCAGAGTGGAAAACCTAATTCACATATTGTAAAGGGCGATCACTTATATTTTATGACTGGTACCTTTTTCAATGTGTGAATTTTTATTTGCTTGCTGCAAAGAACAAAGGAACATGTTAATCTTTATTTGGAGGTGTAATTCACATGCAAAACGGAACAGTAAAATGGTTCAACGCTGATAAAGGCTTCGGTTTCATCGAAGTTGAAGGCGGAGAAGATGTATTCGTACACTTCAGCGCTATTACAGGCGAAGGCTTCAAAACGCTGGACGAAGGTCAACGCGTGCAATTTAAAATTGTACAAGGAAACCGTGGTCCTCAAGCAGAAGAAGTTGTAAAACTGTAATTAAAGCATAGCTGCCTTTAACATGTTATAATGATAAAGGCAGCTTCTTTTTTTTGATTTAATAGATGAAGAAGTTGGCCCAACAGTTGTCGAGGCAGAAGTTAGGCGGATGTCTCACTTCCGCTAAGCAGTGGCTTTTGTGAAATAACGTCAGTAAGATGTGTTTCCATAACAAAGGGGGTAGAAGTCATGTATAATCGCAAAAAACCGATGGAAGAAATCCCACAAGCTGATGCAGCAATTTGGGAATGTACGAGTGATACGTGCAAAGGATGGATGCGGGACAATTTTGCGTTTGATAGCGTGCCTACTTGTCCAATATGTGCTTCTGAGATGGTTAGTACGACTAGGATGCTGCCATTGCTTGAGAATTCGAATAGCAATCTGAAAACGATGTCTAAAGGAAATCGGATTTAATACAGCTTACCCGCCTCTCACGAGGTGTTTTTTTTTAGATAAAGTGGACACCTGGGCACAAGAGGTACGGGATTAAATATGAAGTTCCTGGCATTCGTTTAAGCGAATGCCTTTTTTGTTGTACCAAAAGAACCTCTTCGTGTTCCTTGATTGAACAAGAAGAGGTTCTTTTGGTGATTTCTGATACAGCTGGAAGAGCTGCCAGATCTAAAGGATTTAGATGAAGAGGAACGGTAGAAGGAAGAGCGTAGCGATAAGTGCCACATCGTAACCTGCTCCATAACTGTAACCGCCGTATCCACCACCATATGGGTAACCGCCATAGGCTGAAGACTTAGCTTTTCTGGCTGATGTGTGCTTCTTTTTGCTTACTCTGCGGAGCTTTTGATTGGATTGTACGGAAGACAAGCGCGGGCCTTGGAAGCATCCATTCAAATAGACCTTTCCATCCCGGCAGCCTCCCAGGGTGCCATACATATGTCTGCCGTCTTTCATAATGAGACAGACGGGGCGTCCCACATGCGGTGAAACTGTTTCTTCACATACCGGATGAATTCTATGCATGCATATCCCCCTCGTCATTGCGGTTTGCCGCCTGAAATCAACGGTTTGTATATCATAGTAGGAATAGAGTGAATTGGTATGGACGAGTACCCGGATATGCGTATAGTCAGGAGCCGTTTTTCCGTTTGTTCATAGACTGAGGAGAGGAGGAAGGAGGGGGAACGTGGATTATCATGATCTGCTGGCTCGTTTAGGGGAAGGGAGTGCTCATCCTGGTGGATTCTCAGCGACACTGCAGCTGCTGGATTCGTTATCACTTCCTGCAGGAGTGCATGTTCTGGAGGTTGGGTGTGGGACGGGGAGAACGGCATGTCATCTGGCTCGTCAGGGCTGCCGTGTAACTGCAGTCGATCTGCATCGTCATATGTTGGATAAAGCGGTAAGACGTGCAAGAAAAGAACGGGTGGATGTACGTTTTATTCAAGCTGATGCGGCTGCAATACCTTTGCCAGATAACTATGTGGATGTGGTGTTCGTTGAATCGGTTACGATTTTTACCCCATGGCGTAAGGCGCTATCCGAGTATGCAAGAGTACTGAAACCCGGAGGAATGCTTGTCGATCGGGAAATGGTTTTGTCGGGAAGGAAAACTGAATTAATGAGTCGAAGATTGAGGGAATTTTATGGGATAAGGACACTTGTCACTGCGACAGCATGGAAGAAAAGACTTAGGGGAAGCGGGTTTTCTAAAGTTGAAGTAAAAGAGCAGTCACGTACGATGGGCAAGTGGGGTGTCGATCATGATCCGCTGCGCGAGATGGATATGAACTGGCTGGAGGATGAAAATGTGCAGCGAATGAGTCGTACAAATGATCGTTTACTTATGAAATACGGCAAAAAGTTGGGCTATGCTGTATTTGCGGCGAGAGTCCCGGCTGAAACTGCAGCTAAATAAATAAAAGGCAGCACACATTACTTATCTTGTGAGCTGCCTTTTATACTGAATAGGGTGGCGAATAGTTCATTAAAGGGGCATAACATCAAATACGACGAGAATTACGAGCTACAGCATGTCATTATCAATGATGCGCCAATGATGTTTGAGCAGTGCTTCCAGCTGCGCTTTGTCCTTGGAACGGAAAGCGCTTAGTATCTGTCTATGCTCTTCATTGACTTCATGCAAAACTTTGGATAATTTTGCTTTGTTGTCACTGACATAGGACTGACGAATGAAGCTGTTTTTGAGCGTGTTCAACATTTCGATAACTGTGGCATTGCCGCAGCGCTGGATGTAGAGGTGGTGGAACAAATACTGATTTTTGCTGTAAGCGGCAAGATCAAGCTGGTTAATATCCTCATCCATGCGGGTGACGAGGGTTTCCATTTCTGCCAGTTCTGATGGTTTGAGGTGATCCACTGCAAGCGTGGCCGCCAGTGCCTCCAGCGCACCAATGGCTTGCGAGAATTCGAGTTTCTTGCTTGTATCAAAAGGAGCAACAATAAATCCCCTGCGTGGGATATACTGCAGCAGATTATCAGAGGTCAGCTGAAATAAAGCCTCGCGTGTTGGCGTGCGGCTGATATCCAGCTTTTTGCAAATCTCAGCCTCGTTAATCTTCTGGTTGGGAAGAAGCGTCCCGTTCTGAATCTTCTGAGCAATGTAATCATAGACGTGATCTTTCAAGGAACGGTATTTAGGTACTTCCATACCAAGTTCTCCCTTCTATATGTATTTTGTTGATGAATGGTTATAAAGCTAGACAGGACGCGCCGTTCGAGGTGTCGCAAGTTTTTATCATCTTACCATTGAGGGGGAAGTTGGGCAAGCGAAGTTCGTTCTCGGCCTGCTGCCTCACCTGTGGATGTTATGTACCCATAGATGGAGGAAATTATGAAATTAAAGTGTATAAATGTTTAGAAAATCGTTGTCAGAGATATACAAGTTTGTTACTATTATTGGTATAAATGACATATATAATATTATGTATATTGTATACAAACTGGTTTGCTTTTCATATGGCGTATGTCGGTTCTTTTACAAAGAGTTTAATATGTAATTTATTATGAATTGTGCAGGGTTCGTAGTTATCCGGACGGTTAACAGGGCGCTAGCGGAAAAAGTGGAATAAAGTCTTAAATGAAGATCAGCTTGCATACACTGTTAATGTATTTTGTATACAATATTATGCGGAAGGTTGTGAAGGAATGCCGGATTCCGAGATGTTTATTCAATGGTCGGACACGTATGCTGCGCCTAATTATCATCCACTTCCCATTGTCATTGAACAGGCAGAAGGGGTATGGGTAGAGGACCCTGAAGGCCGCCGTTATATGGATATGTTAAGTGCATATTCTGCACTGAATCACGGGCACAGGCATCCTGTTATTGTGCAAGCGTTGAAAGATCAAGCAGACAAGGTCACATTGACATCCCGGGCATTCCACAGCCAATCCGCTGCGATTTTCTATCGCAGATTAGCTGATTTTACAGGGAAGTCAAAAGTATTGGCGATGAATACGGGAGCAGAAGCGGTTGAAACAGCGGTAAAAGCCGCTCGGAGATGGGCATACCGCTGCAAGGGAGTACCCGATAATCAAGCTGAAATTATTGTATGTTCCGGTAATTTTCATGGCAGAACACTGACAGTCACTTCATTTTCTTCATCTGAGGAGTATAAGAAAGATTTTGGTCCGTTCACACCTGGATTTCGAATCATTCCTTATGGTGACCTGGAGGCGTTAAGACAGGCCATTACACCAAATACAGCTGCTTTTCTAGTTGAACCGATTCAAGGTGAAGCGGGAATTATTATTCCACCGGATGGATACTTGGCAGAAGCATTTGCGATATGCAGGCAGCAGGGGGTCTTGACTATGGCAGATGAGATTCAGACCGGCTTTGGAAGAACAGGGCGCCGATTTGCTTCCGATTGGGAACAAGCTGAACCGGATATTTGGATCATGGGCAAAGCGCTTGGAGGTGGTGTAATGCCAATCTCGGCAGTTGCTGCTGAATCCGACATCTTGGATTTATTCGAGCCGGGTTCACACGGTTCTACGTTTGGAGGCAATCCACTCGCGTGCGCGGTGGCTGTTGCCGCACTCGATGTTCTCGAAGATGAGAAGCTTGCGGAGCGTTCAGAACGGCTGGGGAATTATTTTATGAAACAGCTTCGAGGGATCTGCAGTTCTGCCATTCGAGATATTCGAGGTAAAGGCCTGTTTATTGGTGTTGAGCTGCACACTGCTGCACGCCCCTATTGTGAACGTCTGATGGCCGCAGGTTTGCTTTGCAAGGAAACCCATGAGACAACGATCCGCTTTGCGCCTCCGCTTACGATTAAGGAATCCGAGATTGATTGGGCTGTAAAGATGATCACAGAGGTATTGGGTGATGGCGATTCTTAAGCCCTTTGACGATAAGGCACAAGGACTTCACTGAACGATCTTTTGATAAAGATGACGAAGGAGCGGATACTCATGAAGAATGAGGAAGTTTTGGCTTTGGGGCAGAAGGGTATGCAGCATGTCTCTAGGCAGCACACTCAGCCTGCACCCACTCGTTACAATGAAGTAGCTCTTATTAAAGTTCCTTTTGGGTTAGCTGGTGCAAGAAATGGAGCAGAATTAGGCCCGGATGAGCTTATGACTGCCGGGTTAAAGCGAGAAATTACGAGTTTGGGTTTTCTTCTGTCCAGGGAGGTACGTGTAGATTGTCCTTCGCAGTCCGCTGTCCCAGCCCAGCGCAAAACAGTAAAGTATCTGAATGAGGTTCGGCAGGTAAGTGAACAGGTGTGTCAAGAAGTTTCAGCTGCT